>CABUWR010000073.1 GCA_902495265.1 uncultured Collinsella sp.
CCTACCGCGCCCGCCGCACGGCGCTCGAAAACGACACCGCCGATGAGATCAATTCGGATAGGCCTCGCTAGCTCCTAAATTACCTTTGCGAGAGACGCCGACTCGGCTCATCGAACATCAAAAAAGGGCTGGTTCTGGATACCCAGAGCCGGCCCATTACGCATTAAATGTCGTCTGAGGAGTCGAGTTCTGCCTCGAGCTTGGCACGACGTCTTTTCGCCGTGAAAAACGTTGCGCACAGGACAGCAAACGTGGCCGCGAAAATCGTCGCACCGCAGAATACGCCCGTGGCCAGGTTCGCCAACCAAAAGACGCTTTCGAGCGGTACGATCTGCGCCTCAGCGATACAGCGCATTGCGGCAATAACAAGCGCGAACGCGGCGCCGCTAAGACCACTGATAAGCAGGAAATATCCAACAGGAAGATGCTCGGTTTGCCCAAAACGATTGGTATCGACATAGCCCTTCCGCGTTTGCAGTCCTGCTCAAATCAACATCACAAGAACGAGCCACAAATAGATGGCTGCCTCGAACGGCGTTGCAAAGCCATGCGGCATTTCACTGGCGTCGCTGTGAACCCACGCAACCTGTCGAGCTATAAACTGGTAGAAAAATATCATCAACATGCCAAACGAAAGCAGCACGAAACCAATCTTGTAGATCTTCGCGCTCTCAGCCTCCAGGCGCTCATCCTTTGGGCCGGCATATTCACGCCACTTTTGCACGAGTTTTAAATCTTCAAATTTCATAGCGAACTCCTAAAGAGCGTTAGGGTCGACGTCGATCCCGTCTTCCCAAAACAGATCGTTCAACGTAACGCGTAGCGCTTTGCAGATCGCCACGCACAAATTGAGCGTGGGGTTGTAGCCGCCCGCCTCGATCAGGCCGATGGTCTGGCGCGTAACGCCCACGGCCTCGGCCAAGTCAGCTTGCGAAAGGCCAACCGCCGCGCGCGCCGCCTTCATGCGTAGGTTCTTTTTGCCCGGCATGGAGTTCCTTTCGTAGTAATGGACAGATATCCGTTGCAGCATGACAGAAATATATTGCATATATCAGACAATGTCAACTATATCTGTCATTATGAAAACCATATTCGTCATCGCCATGCGGACATTACAACTTCGGTTCACTATCCAAACTTACTCGGACAGAACCGACTCGGTTTTGTCCGAGTAATCTCGAGCATAATCTGATTCATGCGATACAATTAACTCGGACAAAACCGAGTCGGAAGGAACCGAGTAAGTGGAATTCATTGGCAGGGAGCGTGAACTCGCCCGTATTAAGAAAACGCTCAAAGCACCCGAGCAGCGCAATGTTCTCATTTACGGCAGGCGTCGCGTCGGAAAAAGTGAGCTCATCAAGCAGGCGCTAACGGATTTGTCAGACGTCGCAACGGTCTATTACGAGTGCCGCCAAACCTCCGAGGCAGACAACCTCGAGAGTCTGTCCGTCCTTGTTGCTGAAGCGCTGAGCTTTCCTCCGCTCGCCTTCACAGGCATCCGCGAGCTCATCGAATTTCTGTTTGCCCAAGCCAAAGACAAGAACATTACCCTCGTTCTCGACGAATACCCCTACTTGAGAGATGCGGTTAAAGGCTTAGACAGCATTCTTCAGACCTCAATCGACGCTCACAGGGAAGACTCACGTTTAAACATTGTCCTGTGCGGCTCCTACGTTGAGATTATGAAATCCCTCATCGAGCATGAAAGCCCCCTCTACGGGCGAATTGATCTCGCGCTTGAGCTTAAACCCATGGATTACTTTGACGCTGCGAAGTTCTATCCCGCGTTCTCGCCCGAGGACAAGGTGCGGCTCTATAGCGTTTTTGGCGGCATCCCCTTTTACAATCGCCTCATCGATCAATCCCAAAGCGTACGCGACAACATCATCGAGCTCGTCACGGAACCTGGCGCCCGCTTAGAAAGCGAGGTGCCGTCCTATCTCAACGCCGAGATCTCGAAGATGACCAACGCCAACGAAGTTTTCGGGGCTCTCGCACAAGGTTACTCCCGTTGGGGGGACGTGCTGGCACAGTCGCACGTCTCGAGCGGTCCGGCCATGGCAGACGTGCTCGACAAGCTCATGTCACTCGAAATCGTCCAAAAGCGTGCACCCATCAACGACCCTACGAACAAGCGCAAGTCCGGCTACTTTGTAGTGGATCCGCTTTCGCTCTTTTACTATCGCTATGTTTTCCGCAATGCCTCAGCGCGTCAGCTGCTCGACCCGGAAGTCTTCTATGATCGTCACGTCTTCCAAGACTTCGAGGAAAACTACGTTCCTCATATGTTCGAGGAGATCTGCCGTCAATACCTCGTGCGGCAGAACAGGACCGGCAAGATCGAACCGGCTTTCGACGCCATAGGCAAGTACTGGTACGACGATCCCGCAAACAAAACGAGCGGCGAATTCGATGTGGTAACGCAAGACCCCGAGGGCTACGCATTCTACGAAGCAAAGTTCCGCAAATCCCCCATCACGCAAAAAATGGTCGACGAGGAAATCGCCCAAGTCGAGGCAACGGGGCTCAAGTGCCATCGCTATGGATTCTTCTCCCGTTCGGGCTTCGAAGCTGGCGAAAGCGATCGAACCGTCTTCATCGACCTACCGCAGATGTTTGGATAGGGCAGGACAGGCCCCTCCCGCATTCCAAGCATTCATTATCTAATAGAACGATTGTTCGATGGATTTCGTGTTGGTTGGAATCGTCTGTGGGCTGGGCTATGCTACCTTGACTATCTATATGACTTAAACGCAGCAAGGGAGCACCGAGAGAGCGAGTATGGCAAAAAACACCGCAAACTATGGTAACGACAGTATCCGCCAGCTCAAGGACGAGGAGCGCGTACGCCTGCGCCCCGCCGTCATCTTTGGCTCGGACGGACTCGATGGCTGCGCGCATGCCGCCTTCGAGATCCTGTCCAACGCCGTTGACGAGGCGCGCCAGGGCTACGGCAAGCTCATCACCCTTACCGCCTTTCGCGATGGTTCCATTCAGGTAGAGGACAATGGCCGCGGCTGCCCGCTCGACTGGAACCCTTCCGAAAAGCGTTTTAACTGGGAGCTCGTCTTTTGCGAGCTCTACGCCGGCGGCAAGTACAACAACAACCAGGGCGGCGACTACGACTTCTCGCTCGGTACCAACGGCCTGGGTTCGTGCGCGACCCAGTATGCCTCCGAGTACATGGACGTCACGGTTTGGCGCGACGGCAACAAGTACTCCCTACACTTTAAAAAGGGCAAGGTCGTCGGCGCCAAAAAGAAGGCACTCGAGATTGAGCCCAGCGACGAGAACCGCACCGGCACCACTATCAAGTGGCGCCCCGATCTTGAGGTCTTTACCTCGATCAGCATTCCCCACGAGTGGTATCGCGAGACCATGCGCCGCCAGGCCGTGGTCAACGCCAACGTGACCTTCCGTCTGCGCATCGAGGGCGACGATGGCGAGTTTACCGAAGAGGATTTTTGCTATCCCAAGGGCATCGAGGATTACGTGCTCGAGAAGGTCGGTACCGACTACCTTACCGAGCCCTTCTTTATCGAGGCCGACCGCCGCGGTCGCGACCGCGAGGACCTGCCCGATTACAACGTAAAAATCACCGCGTGCATGTGCTTCTCGCGCACCTTCATGATGCAGGAGTACTACCACAACTCATCATGGCTCGAGAACGGCGGCTCACCCGAGAAAGCGGCTCGTAGCGCTTTGACCAGCGCCATCGATGCCTACATTAAGCAACAGGGCAAATACAACAAAAACGAGAGCGGTATTAAGTGGCAAGACGTCCAGGACTGCCTGGTGCTGGTGACCAACTGCTTCTCCACCCAGACGTCCTACGAAAACCAGACCAAGAAGGCCATCAATAACCGCTTTATCCAGCAGGCTATGACGGCCTTCTTTAAGGAGCGCCTCTCGACTTACCTGATCGAGAACAAAGATGCCGCCAACAAGATCATGGAGCAGGTGCTCATCAACAAGCGCTCGCGCGAGAACGCCGAGAAGACGCGCCAGAGCATCAAGACCAACTTGCAGCAGAAGACCGACATGGCCAACCGCGTGCAGAAGTTCATCGACTGCCGCTCCAAGGACAAGAGCCGCCGCGAGATCTACATCGTAGAGGGCGACTCGGCAGCAGGCGCCATTCGCACGTCGCGCGATGCCGAGTTCCAGGGCGTTATGCCCGTCCGCGGTAAGATCCTCAACTGCCTGAAGGAGGACTATCCGCGTATCTTTAAGTCCGACATCATCATGGACCTTATGCGTGTGCTGGGCTGTGGCGTGGAGATCAAGGACAAGCGCATCAAGAACCTCGGCGCCTTCGACCTGGACAATCTCAACTGGAACAAGGTCATCATCTGTACGGACGCCGACGTCGATGGGTACCACATCCGCACGCTCGTACTCACCATGCTCTATCGACTGGTGCCCACGCTTATCGACGAGGGCTACGTCTATATCGCCGAGTCGCCGCTCTACGAGATCAACTGCAAAGAGAAGACCTACTTTGCCTACACCGAGCTCGAGAAGAACGGCATCCTCAAAGAGATCGGCGACCAGAAGTGCTCCATCAACCGCTCCAAGGGTCTTGGTGAGAACGATCCGGACATGATGTGGCTCACCACCATGAATCCCGAGACGCGTCGCCTGATCAAGGTGGAGCCCGAGGACGTCACCAAGATGGAAACCATGTTTAACCTGTTGCTGGGCAACGACGAGGCAGGACGCAAGCGCCATATCTCCGAGCACGGCAAGGAATACCTGGACCAACTGGACCTGCAATAGCAGCAAATCGATAACGACGGCCCATAAGAAGTTCAAGAGGAAATCGTGGCAAAGAAGAAGACGAAAACCCAGCCAAAGAAAAAGCAGGTCAGCGCCGAGAACGTCATCGGCCTGCACTCCGAGGTCACCGACCAGCCGATCACGCAGACGCTCGAGGTCAACTACATGCCCTACGCCATGAGCGTCAACGTCTCGCGTGCGTTCCCCGAGATCGACGGCTTTAAGCCCTCGCATCGCAAGCTGCTCTACACCATGTACAAGATGGGTCTGCTCAAGGGCGAGCGCCAGAAGAGCGCCAACATCGTGGGCCAGACCATGAAGCTCAATCCGCACGGCGACGCCGCGATCTACGAGACGATGGTGCGTCTGGCCACCGGCAACGAGGCATTGCTCGCCCCCTTCGTGGAGTCGAAGGGCAACTTTGGCAAGTACTATTCGGGCGATCTGAGCTACGCCGCCTCGCGTTATACCGAGGCCAAGCTCTCCCCCATCAGCGCCGAGATTTTTAAGGACATCGACAAGGACCCGGTGGACTTCGTCGACAGCTACGACGGCGCCATGAAGGAGCCGCGCCTGCTGCCCACCACGTTTCCCAACATCCTTGTCTCGGCCAATAAGGGCATCGGCGTCGCCATGGCGTCTGACATCTGTGGTTTCAACCTCAACGAGGTCTGTACTGCCACGATGCACTACCTGCAGGATCCTAACTGCGACCTGCTCGAATATATGCCCATGCCCGACTTCTCGACCGGCGGCGAGATTATCTACCGCCGCGAGGAGATGGAGAAGATCATCGAGACCGGCCTTGGCAGCTTCCAGATTCGCTCCCGCTGGCGCTGGATTCCCGAAGAGCGCATCATCGAGGTGTACGAAATCCCCTACACCACCAAGACCGATGTCATCATCGAGCGCATCGTCAAGCTCTCCAAAGAGGGCAAGGTCAAGGAGATCGCTGACATCCGCGACGAAACCGACCTCTCGGGCTTGCGCATCGCCATCGACCTTAAGCGCGGCGTCGACCCCGACAAGCTCATGGCCAAGCTCTATCGCTCGACCACGCTGCAGGATTCGTTCTCGTGCAACTTCAACGTGCTGGTCGATGGTTACCCCCGCGTTATGGGCGTGCGCCAGATCTTGCACGAGTGGGTCAAGTGGCGTATTGAGTCCACGCGTCGCCGCATTAACTTTGACCTGGGCAAAAAGTCCGAGCGCCTGCACCTGCTGCACGGCCTCGAGGCAATCCTGCTCGACATCGACAAGGCCATCGCCATCATCCGCGGCACCAAGCTCGAGGCCGAGGTCGTGCCCAACCTTATGCGCGGCTTCGACATCGACGAGACCCAGGCGGAGTTTGTTGCCGAAATCAAGCTCCGCAACATCAACGAGGAGTACATCCTCAACCGCACCAAGGACATCGCTAAGCTTGAGGGCGAGATTGCCGAGCTTGAGGAGATCCTCTCCAGCGAGGAGAACATCAAGAAGGTCATCAGCGACGAGCTGGCCGCGGTCAACAAGAAATATGTGATGCCGCGTCGCACGGGCAGGATCGAGCCCCATGAGGTTATCGAAGTAAGCTTGGAGCCCGAGGTCGAGGAGTACCCGGTCACCATCATGCTCTCGCGCGATGGCTACCTTAAGAAGATGACGGACCGCGTACTCAAAAAGGCGACCACGCTCAAGTACAAGGACGGCGACAAACCCTTTATCGAGTTCCCGTCCTCCAACACGCACGAGCTGCTCGTGTTTACCAACAAGAGCCAGGTGTACAAGTGCAAGGTTGCGGCATTTGAGGACACCAAGTCGGCCCAGCTGGGCTCGTACCTGCCGACCGATCTTGAGATGGAACCCGACGAGAGTGTCATCTGGGTCATCGACCCCGAGGACTACAAGGCCGACGTGTTGTTCGTCTTTGAGAACGGCCGCGCGGTGCGCGTCGCGCTTTCTGGATACGTCACCAAGACCAACCGCAAACGCCTGAAGAACGCCATCTATGGCGGCAGCAAGCTGCTGTATGCCCAGGTGCTCAAGGAAGATCGCGACATCGCGCTGGTCTCGAGCGACTACCGTCTGATGAACTTCAACACGTCGCTGCTCAAAACCAAGACGACC
>CABUWR010000074.1 GCA_902495265.1 uncultured Collinsella sp.
CCGGCGTGCTTGCAGTGGTAGCAGCGCTTGGCGTCGTTGCAGGCTACTTGGGGGAGTTGTAGCTGATCGACCGACAGATTGAGCACGGGGAGCTTAAAATGCGGCCCCTCATGGGCTTGTCCATCAACGGACCGCTCAAACGAAGTCTGTTCGGGCGTGCCGATGAGCGGCGTGGTGAGATGGACGAGGAGGGTATTGGTAGGCATGATGCGGGCGCATACGGCGGCTAAAAAGCTGCTGTCAACGCCGCCAGAAAACCCGATAGCCACGCGCCCGTATGCCAAAAGCAGCTGTTCGAGCGCTGACAGCTTGTCTTGAAGCTCCTCTGCGGGTGCCGTGGTGTCTAAAATCATGAAACGATCCTTATCGTTGAGTACTCGATTGAAAACTATAATCCTAATGCGTTACTTGCCATAAGACTTCTATCTATGTAACGAAAGTGCAATATGGTATATACGTTATATACAAGTTGCCAAATGCGGTAGAGTTGCGGCAATGCGACAGCGAGAGTCGATGGGGGACCGATATGATCAAGGCTGTTATTTTTGACATGGACGGAACGCTGGTCGATACCGAGCGTTTGGGCATCAAGGCATGGAAGGCGGGCGCTGCCGAGTTAGGGGTTGCGATTGATGATGCGCTGATTCATCAGTTTATCGGCCGCACGCTACCCGATGTCATGGACATCCTTGATAAGCATTACGGCAGCCACGAAACCACCGAGGCGATCTATGTCCGCCACAAGGAGATTCGCGACGAGATGGTCAAGACCGATCTGGAGCTTAAGGCCGGCGCCGCCGAGTGCATAGACGAGCTGCTGGCTGCGGGCTACCACGTGGGCCTTGCAACGTCGTCGCGCCTCGTTACGGCCGAGCGCAACCTTAAGATGGTCGGCCTCTTTGACAAGTTTGAGACGGTGACTTGCGGCGAGGACGTCGTGCATGGCAAGCCCGATCCCGAGATGTATCTGCTTGCCTGCGAGCGCGCGGGCTTTGTCCCCGAGGAATGTGCCGTGGTCGAGGATTCGCGCAACGGCTGCGTCTCGGGCATTACGGCCGGCTGTCATGTCTTTGCCGCCCCCGACATCGTGCCGCTGCCGCAGGACGTGGTGGATGGCTGCGAGGCCGTACTCGATACGTTGTTCGACCTGGCGGCGGCAGTCAAGGCCGTGCGCTAGACAGCTGCGGCGTTGAAACGAGCAATTGCCCACGTTTGCGCTTAAGCAAAAGGGGCCCGGCAATGGTCGGGCCCCTTTTGCTTAAGCGGCGACTTAGCATACTTGCGGGCGTGCTATAGATACGCGCCGAGATTGATGGCGGTGGCTTCGGTTTGGCTGCTCGCCTGGGTGCTGGCGCGCTCCAGTAGGAACGGACGCACCAGTTCTTGGCGGTTGATATCCTCGGCGGCGGTGACTGCGGTGACGGTGCGCGCTGCAGAGCCGACGCGGATATGCTTGGTCTTTGCCGGGGCCTTGTTCTCGATTTGCTCCATCAGCAGTTGGACACCCTTGCGGCCAATCTCGTAGCCCGGGGGCGCTACCGTAGTGAGCGGGACCGATCCGCTCCAAGCGAGCGGGTTGCCATCGCAGCCCGCTACGCGTACTTGCCCGGGGACAGAGATGCCCTTGTCGACCAGTGCCGAAACGACACCCGAGGCCAGCACGTCGGTTAGACCGACGACAAAATCGGGGCGTTCGTCGGCGGGACGCTCGGCGATTTGGCTGCCGATACCATAACCGTCGGCCGCCGTGTTCCACTCGCCGGCGTCAATGACTTCGATCTTGATGTCGGGATGTAGAGCGAGCGCCTTGTGAATGCCAAGGACGCGCAGGGTGAGTTGCATAAATGCTGCTCTACCCACAACGGTGATATGGCGTGCACCGCGGGCGATGGCGAGTTCGGCGATAATGCGCCCCTGTGCCTCGTTGTCGGCGGCCACGTAGTAACCGGGCTCGGAGCAGTGGATGTCCAGATGGACGATCGGCACGGGCATCTTGGTCGTTGCGGGGCGCCAGTCGGGGGACGCCATGGGCTGAACCATGACGCCGGACATCTGGGTGCCCATAAAGTAGCGCAGGTAATGGTCCTCGAGAATATCGTCGTTATCGGCGTTGGCGATGAGCAGGTCGTAGCCGTGCTTGCGAGCCTCGTTGTGGGCGCCGCTGGCGATTTGGAGCGAAAAACCGTGATCGAGACGGGGGAGCACCAGGCCAAAGGACTTGGTGGCGCCGCCCGCAAGCTGACGAGCGCTTTGGTTGGGCAGGTAGCCAAGGCGACTGATGGTCTCGTTGATGAGCTTGAGGGTCTCGGGACGCAGCTTTTCGGGGTGGTTGAGCGCGTTGGAAACCGTGCCCAACGAAACTCCGGCTTCGCGCGCGACGTCGCTGATTTTAACCTTTGCCATAGCGGCCCCTTTGATGCGTTTCAAGTACAAGCCAGATTGTAGCATCGCCCGCCCCTGAGGTGTCAAAACCTGCCTATTAGGGACTGGTTTATTTTGGCAGGTTTTATCTGGGCAAACGATGCTGTCAGGCCAAACAACCACGAAGGCGCCTGCCCCCTTCGTGCTGGGGTGTGTGTATCGAGTGGTATTCAAGTTGAGATACCACTTCTGGTATATCAGCTTGCGCCTGCGTGAGTACAATACTCGAACGTTATACGTCTCAGCGCCCCATGTGCGTGGACGTTTTGCAGTCACACGGACGAAGGGATTTATCCTATGTGCGGAATTGTCGGCTACACCGGCTCTGATATTGCAAAGAACATCCTGGTCACGGGTCTTAAGCGTATGGAGTATCGCGGCTATGACTCCTCGGGTGTCGCGCTCGAGGTAGGCGAGGGCGCCGCGGCGCACCTCGACGTCATCCGCCGCGTGGGCAAGGTCGCGGGCCTGGAGAGCGAGCTTTCCAATATCGACAGCGACGCCGCCTGCGGCATCGGCCACACCCGCTGGGCCACTCATGGCAAGCCTTCGGTCGTTAACGCCCATCCCCACACCAGCTGCGACGGTCGTATCGCCATCGTTCACAACGGCATCATCGAAAACTTCGCCGAGCTGCGCGAGGAGCTGGAGGGCCGCGGCCATCACTTTAAGAGCGAGACGGATACCGAGGTCTTCGCACATCTGATCGAAGAGGCCTATACCGAGACACATGACCTGATGGCCTCTGTGCGCGAGGCCTGCACCCACGTGGTGGGCGCCTATGGTTTGGCCGCCGTTTCCGCCGATGAGCCTGGCGTGATCGCCGTGGCCCGCAAGGATTCCCCGATCGTAGTCGGCGTGGGCGAAACCGGCTCCTATGTTGCTTCCGATGTCATCGCGCTCATCGACGCAACCCGCGACGTCGTGGTGCTCGAGGACGGCCAGTTTGCCAAGCTCACGCCCGCAGGCGTCGAGTATACCGACGAGGCCGGCAATGTGATTGAGCCCAAGGTTACCCATATCGACTGGGATCTGGACATGGCCGAAAAGGGTGGCTACCCCGACTTTATGCTCAAGGAGATCCATGAGCAGCCGCGCGTCGTGCGCGATACCTTGGTGGGCCGCATGACCCCCGCCGGTGAGCTCGATATCGATGAACTGGGCCTTTCGCTCGAGGAGCTCAACGATATCGACCGCGTCTACGTGATCGCTTGCGGCACCAGCTACCATGCCGGTCTCATTGCCAAGAACCTTATCGAGGGCTGGGCTCGCATCCCCACCGAGGTGGAGGCGGCCAGCGAGTTCCGCTATCGCAACCCCATCATCACGCCGACGACGCTCGTCGTTGCCGTGTCCCAGTCGGGCGAGACGGCCGATACCCTCGCCGCCATTCGCGATGCGCGCATCAAGGGCGCCAAGGTCTTTGGCATCACCAATGTGGTGGGCAGCCCCGTGGCGCGCGAGAGCGACGGCGTCATTTACACCAAGGCCAACAAGGAGATCGCAGTTGCCTCGACCAAGAGCTTCATCGGCCAGGTTGTGAGCCTCACGCTTTTGGCCCTGCTGCTGGCGCAGGTCAAGTACCGTCTGACCACTAAGCAGGCGCGCATGCTGTTCCGTGAGCTTTCCGATACGGCCGAGCAGATCCAGTGGATCCTGGATACGCAGACCGAGGCCGTGCATGAGGCCGCCCTGCTGTGCAAGGACGCGCAGTCGGCGCTGTTCGTGGGCCGTGGCATGGGTGCCGCTATTTCCTACGAGGGCGCGCTCAAGCTCAAGGAGGTCAGCTACCTGCATGCCGAGGCCTACGCCGCCGGCGAGATGAAGCACGGCCCCATTGCCCTGATCGACCCGGGCTTCCCTGTCATCGCCGTGGCCACCAAGAGTGCCACCTACGACAAGACCGTGTCGAACCTCATGGAGTGCAAGGCGCGCGGCGCCAAGGTCATCGTCGTTGCCACCGAGGGCGACGAGGAAATCAACAAGATCGCCGACTGCATCATTCGCGTTCCAGCCGTCCGCGATGTGTTCAGCCCCATTACGGCGAGCGTTCCACTGCAGCTGCTTGCCCGCGAGGTAGCCATCCTGCGAGGTTGCGATGTTGACCAGCCTCGTAACCTGGCCAAGAGCGTCACGGTAGAGTAGTTGGTTCTGTCGTTCTAGCGACCAAGGCCCGGCTCCACATCAAGCGGAGCCGGGCCTTTTGCGTTTGGCCAGATAAAACCTGCCAAAATAAACCTGTCCCTATTTGGCAGGTTAGCGGAGCTTGCTGGTCTCGAAGTACTCGGGGAACTGGTCCAGGACCTCGGTCTGGTTGCGGAACATCATATGCAGGTGCTTGCTGACCAAAAAGCTCGCCTCGATGGGGTCGCGGCCGGCGATGGCGCGGCGGATTTGCTTGTGCTCGTTAACAATCTCCTGATTGTCGAGCCTCTGCGTGGCGGCGCGCAGCCAGCGGAAGCGCTCCAGGTCGGCATTGGTCGCCTCGAGCCACGACCACACGGTGCTGCGGCACGCGATGCTAAAGATCATGCGGTGCATGAGGTTGTCGCTTAAAAAGAAGCCGATGCGATCCTCCTCGGCCATGGCCTTTTCCTGCAGTGCGATGGCTCGGTCGAGCTGGTCGATGCCTGCCGAGGTGGCACGGGCGCAGCACTCCACAATCACCTGCTTTTCCAGGTGCTCGCGAATGTAGCAGGCGCTCTCGGCAAGAGTGAGGTTGATGGGCGAGACATAGGTGCCGCTTTGGGGCACGGTACGCACCAGGCCCTCTTGCGCCAGACGCACCAGCGCCTCGCGCACAGGGGTGCGCCCCATATCCAGGTCGTCGCAAAGCTGCTTGACGCCCAACTTTTCGCCCGGCTTGTAGTCCAGATAGACGATTTTGCGCCGAATGGTGTGGTAGGACTGGTCCTGTAGGCTCGTTTCCTGCTCGCCGACGTGCATCGATTCTTCCATTGCGCCTCGCAACTGTTCTATCAAACTCATATGTCAGTTGTTTATTATGCCGCGAACCAGCTCTCCGCGGTGGGTAATTCGGCTGTTGCCCGAGAACTATTGCGGCATCTTAGTCTGTATTTGCGCAGGGCTGTGCTCAATGTTGCCGTATCATAAGCCGTCGCAAACGTGAAATAGAAAGAAGGACTCCCATATGCAACTGGCAAATATCGTACGCGAGCGCTGGAAAGGCGTCTTGTTCTGCCTGATCATCGCCATTCCCGCGACGTTGCTCGGCAAACAGATTGAGGTGGTCGGCGGTCCGGTATTTGCCATTCTCTTTGGCATGGTCCTGGCGCTCGTCTTTCCCAAGAATCGTCGCGAACAACTCGCTGCCGGTGTTACCTATACGTCCAAAAAAGTCTTGCAGTACGCGGTTATCCTGCTTGGCTTTGGCATGAACCTCTCGCAGATTCTGTCCAAAGGCGCCCAGTCGCTGCCGATTATCGTGGCGACGATCTCGACCTCGCTTGTCATTGCCTTTGTGCTCTGCCGCGTTATGAACGTGCCAGGCAAGATTGCGACGCTTGTAGGTGTGGGTTCGTCGATTTGCGGCGGTTCGGCCATCGCTGCGACCGCGCCCGTCATCGATGCCGACGATCGCGAGATTGCCCAGGCTATTTCGGTCATCTTCCTGTTTAACGTTATCGCGGCGCTCGTGTTTCCGACGCTCGGCGGCATGCTCGGGCTGACCAACGATGGCTTTGGCCTGTTTGCCGGCACCGCCATCAACGACACCTCGTCGGTAACGGCTGCGGCGAGCGCCTGGGATAGCATGCATCCCGGCGCCAATGTGCTCGAAAGCGCCACAGTGGTTAAGCTTACCAGGACGCTGGCCATTATTCCCATTACATTGGCTCTCGCATGCTGGCAGATGCATCTGGCGCGCAAGGCCGGCGGCGACGCCAAAAGCACGTTCTCGCTTAAACGTGCGTTTCCCATGTTTGTGTTGTTCTTTGTGCTGGCGAGCGTGATCACCACGGTGCTTCAGCTTCCTGCGTCCATTACGGCGCCCATCAAGGAGCTGTCGAAGTTCTTTATTGTGATGGCCATGGCGGCTATTGGCTTTAATACCGATATCGTCGAGCTGGTCAAAAAGGGCGGCAAACCCATCGCGTTGGGCTTTTGCTGCTGGATTGGCATTGCATGCATGAGTTTGGGAATGCAGCACGTGCTGGGAATCTGGTAGAGAAGTAGCTGATTTGCGTGTTGCGTGCTGGCGAGCGCATCCTTACGGTGGAGCGATAGGAGCTCTTGCGGGTATGGCTTGTCCGCAGGTTTATAAGTC
>CABUWR010000075.1 GCA_902495265.1 uncultured Collinsella sp.
ATAGCGTTTGCCCAGGCGGATGGCATCCTCGCGCCCGATATCAAGGGCCTCGGCGCGCACGCCCTGATTGCGCATCGCCGCGGTCATGAGCCTGCAGAACGCATGGGAGGTGTTGGGGACCAGCGCGATCTTGTCGTGCCGGTCGCGCTTGGTGTACTTGACCTTATACGGGTCGTCGAGCGGATGGACCGCGTGCACCCGGGCGCCCTCGGCACGCTCCTCCGCGCGACGACGGTTGACCGACTCGATAAACGAACGCACGCGAATGCCCATGGGACCGGCGACGTCGCTCTCATCGAGCTTGATCATCATCGGAACCTTGGAGCCCATCTCGCCCATCATGCGCGCGATCTCGTCGGTGAGATACGCATCGTGGCCGCAGCCGAAGCTGCCCATCTGCACGAGCTCGAGCTCGGGCGTCGATGCGACGATGACCGCGCACGACAGCATGCGCGCATGGTAGTTGTTCACGATGTCGATGCGGCTGTTGGAAAGGTCGACGTTGCAGACCCCCGGCACCGCATCGGGCGTCAGCACGGGGATGCCGCGCTCAGAGAAGAGCTTGGGCAGCCCGTGGTTGACCAGCGGGTCGTTGTGGTACGGGCGCGAAGCGATCACCACCGCGTAGCCGCCGTCCTCACGCAGGTTCTCGAGCACCTGCCTGCCGCGCAGCTGCAGCTGGTTCTCAAACGTCTGCTGCGCGCGGTCCGCCTGCTCGGTCGCCTTGGCAACCAGGTCGGCATCGATATCGAAGGTCTCCTTGCACCACGCCTTGAGCTGGCGGTTTCGGTCGCCCTCGTCGTACCAGTGGAACAGCGGCGTATCGAACGGAACGCCGAAACGCTCCTCCGGGTTATCGGAATTGCGCATCACGTAGGGGTATCCCTTTACGACGGCGCACATCCACTCGCTGGTAGAGGCGGTGTTTTCGGTGGGCACCGTCGTGATGATGGGCATGAAGATGCGGTCGACGCCAGCGTCGACGAGATTGCTGATGTGCCCGTGGACGAGCTTGGCCGGGAAGCACACGGTGTCGGATGTGACGTGCGCCAGACCGCGCTCGTACATCGCCTTGGTGCTGCGTCCCGAGACGCGCACCTTAAAGCCGAGCGTGCTGAAGAACGTCGACCAGAACGGCATGGTGTCCCAGAACTCGAGCACACGGGGAATGCCGATCGTGACATCGCGCCCCCCGCAGACGGGAACCGTGGGGCACGACTCGAACAGCAGCTTCTCGCGGTCGACAAAGAGATTGGGGGCAGCCGCGGTCCGGTCGCGCACCGTGCCGGGTGCCTGTGCCTCGCAAGCACCCTGCGGACGCAGCTCCTCCGCCGCGGGAACCTCGCGCACGAGCTCATCCCATGAGATGGCGCCGCCGCGCGGGCAGCGATTGCCCGTGACGTAAAGCGAGCCGTCGCCAAATGCCACGACCGCGCGCTGGCAGCGGTTGTTGCACCGACGGCAGGTAACGCCGCCGAACTCGCGATGCTCGAAGCGCTCCACGGCATCGAGCCCGATAAACGACGTGCCGGCGTCGCCCTTGCGGCATTCCTCGCGCGCGAGCAGGGCGATACCGATAGCGCCCATCAGCCCCGGGTGGGGCGCACGCGTGACGGGTTTGCCCAGATACTGCTCGAATGCGCGCAGCACCGCGTCGTTTCGGAACGTGCCGCCCTGGACGACGACTTTGTCGCCCAGACGGTTGAGATTTGAAACGCGAATGACCTTGGTGAACACGTTCTCGATAATCGAACGGCAGAGACCGGCCATGATGTCGCCCGGACCCTTACCGCGCCGCTGCTCGGATACGACGCTGCTGTTCATGAACACCGTGCAGCGGCTGCCGAGAACGGCGGGGGCTTTGGACGAAAATGCCTCGGTCGCGATATCCTCAACGGCTATTCCGAGGTTTTTGGCAAAACCCTCGAGGAACGAGCCGCAGCCCGCAGAGCACGCCTCGTTGACGACGATATCGGTCAGCACGCCGTGGTTGAGCCAGATGGCCTTCATATCCTGTCCGCCGATGTCGAGCACGAAGGTCGCATCGGGAACGCATGCGCACGCGGCGCGGGCGTGCGCGACCGTCTCGACCGTATGGTAGTCGGCGTGGAACGCGCGCGCGAAAAGCTCCTCGCCGTATCCCGTGGTGCCCACGGCATCGATCGCAAGCGTGACTCCCGCTGTCTCCCAGCGGTTCTTCAAGCTGACAAGACCCTGTTGGGCGACGTCGAGCGGTCTGCCGTTATTAGACGCGTAGAACGAATCGACAAGCTCACCCGCCTCATCGACCAGGGCGAACTTGGTCGTCGTGCTCCCCGAATCGATACCGAGCGCCACACGCACCGTCTCTCCGGGCGCATACGCATCCGGACCCTTTGCCGGCGTCTCTTTGCCATGGCGTGCCGTAAAATCCGCCTGCTCGGCAGGTGTGGCAAAAAAGGGCTGGGCAAGACGTCCCTCCCCGCTTGCGGGCGCGACCGTCTCGAGCTTATCCAGCCGGACAAAAGCGTCGGGAAGGTCGATCGGTTGGGACGATGCGAACATGTCGGTCAGCGACAGGGCGGCACCGCGCGCGACCATGATCTGCGGATCGCGCGGGACGATAACCTGATCGTCCGATAGATTCAGTTGCTCCCGGAACACGCGGACCAGCGTGGGGTTGTAGGCGAGCGTACCGCCCTCGAAGATTACCGGCGGCTCGATGTCGATACCCTGGGCCAGACCGCCGATCGTTTGGCGGGCGACCGCGTGAAGCGCCGAAAGCGCCAGGTCGGTGGTAGGAATGCCCTCGTTGAGCAGCGGCTGGATATCGGTCTTTGCGTACACGCCGCAGCGGCCCGAGACCTCGTGGACGGTCGTTCCCCGGCTTGCGAGCTGCTCGAACTCGCCCGATTCGGTGCCGACCCCCATGAGCTTTGCCATCTCGTCGATAAATGCACCGGTACCGCCTGCGCACGAGCCGTTCATGCGCATGTCGGCAACCTCGATGTCTCCCTTATCGTTGGTGCGGAAGAAGATCATCTTGGCGTCTTGGCCGCCCAGCTCGATGGCGCAGCGCGTCTGCGGATAGAACCTGCTGATCGCGAGCGCGTTGGCGACCACCTCCTGAACGTACGAGGCGCCCAGCGCGGTCGCGATATCGCGCGCACCCGAGCCGGTCACCGCAACGCGCAGCGACTCATGGGGAAAGCGCTCGGCGAGCTCGCCGAGCATGGCGCGCACGCTCGCTGTCTGACACGCCCCGTGGCGGCGATATCCCCACCACGCCTCGGTCATATCCTCGTGCATCGCGTAAACTTTGGTCGTCGTCGACCCTACGTCCAGTCCTACTAGCAACGCCATAATGCTCCGTCTCTCGCATTTTTCCTGCTAGAGATATACCACTCTACGTAATACAACAGACTGTTGTATTTAAACTCCGTATAAAAAGCGGCTGCCGAAACGCTTCAGCAGCCGCCGAATGCACCAACAGATTGTTCTGCGCGCTAGCACGTCGGGCAACGGAGCAGCACGGGCCCTCCGGTCATGCGCACCGCTCACGCCCGCGATGTCGCCGAGAGAACTATCCACGCTTAGGGCTCCAACCAAGCAAGTCGCCCGCGCTCAGCAGATCCCTAAGCGAGCTACTCGCACTCAGGAGCCATAGCCTGCTCCAAGAGCTCGGCATGCTCCTCCTCGAAAACCGTCCCCACAGGGAAGGCGCGACGGAAGACGAAGTGGGAAATCGGACCGGCTACCAAAAGGTTCCACGGCAGCGCCATCACAAAATTATGCGGGATGTTGATCATCCAGATCGCGGGCACGGAATACAGGTTCGCAAGGATGCCGCCGGGCATGTGCGTCAGACCCTCGCAGGCACCGTACAGCGACATGATGATGACCATGGGAACGACCATGCAGGAGCTGACGGCGAGCGTCATGGCGAGCGGCGAGCTCTTGCCCGGAGTGACCAAGTACTTAAAGGCGAAACCCTTGGCGAGCGGGCTGGCGACGAACCAGTCGCAGCACATGGCAAAAATGTAGGCAACGGGGAAGCCGAGCCACGCAGCGGCAACGACCTCGCCGTTGATGGCCCCGTGCTGCAGGGCAACGTTGTAGATGCTCATCCAGAGCACCATGCAAAAGCACATGATAAAGGTGAACAGCAGGCTCTCTCGTTTGTTAATAGGCATAAAGGGCAGATTCCTCTCTGTGTTGTGCCGCCGCACCACGCAACAAAAACGGGCGGGCAAGATGGAGCTGTTGGAACTTCATCTCGCCCGCCCGTGGTACGCGCGTCTGCGACTACTTATGTGGTGGAACCAGCCTAGCACGAAACGCATGCGCTTCGTAAGCGTTGAGTTTATGAAGATGCAGGGCACCGATAATCCCCCGACCCCATAAGTTGCGGTGGAATACGGACTGTTTTGACCCTTTAAGCAGCAATTCAGTCCCTATTTCACCGCAACTCATTTGGTGCAAAGTAACCTGTCCCCCTTGTACCAATTAGCTGGTGTGGCGCCAGCGAGGGTCGGTGAGCGTACGCGCCACACCCAGTCCAACGGGCAGAAACGCTACGATGAGCACTGCGCGCACAAACCAGCCGAGCATATTGACCGTGTCGAAGGTGCACATGTAATACATAGAGCGATAGAGATACAAGCCCGGCACCATAATGACAATCGAAGGCACCGTGAGGGCGATGCGCGGGTAGGTGAGCTTGACTTCGGCCAAGCTTGCCAGCAGACCCGATACCAGCGCGCCGATAAACGCTGCTGCCTCGGGAGGCATTCCCGTGCTGAGGCCCAGGAAGGGAATCATCGTCGGCGCATCGACAAGGGTCAGACGCAGGGTATTGGACACGGCGCCGATCAGCCCAGCTGCCGCGGCCATCTTTACCGGGCTGTTGAACATCACCGAGAAGCCGAATACGCCAACGAAGCTCATCACCACGCGCAGGAGCGTAAGAGCAAGCGGCGAAAGGCCGAGCGGGGCAAAGTCGTCCGGCGCCAGGCCAACACACTCGGCAACCATCCAACCTACGAGGGTCGCCATCACAATAATCGATACGGCATATGAAAGGCGCTCGATACCGCTTCGCATGTCAAGCTTGGCGATGTCGAGGCCTGCCGTAATGAGCGGAAAGCCGGGAATCACAAAGAGCATGGCGCCGATATAGCCTTCTTGGTGCGACATTGCCCCCGGTATGACCTGGCCAAGGCCGAGCAATGCCAGCAGATACGAAACGCAAGCGAGCGCAACACCGGTCGTCAGCGCGCTGAACTGACCAAGGCCTTGCTTGAGAATATGGGAGCGGGCAAAGTTGCCGACACCCGCGCCCACGAACGCGCATGCCATCTCAATAGGACCGCCACCAAGTAAAAAGACAAAGGCGCCACAGGCGCAGGCCGCCGCAAGGCCCTGTTGCCAAGGCGCGTAATCAGGTTTTGAACTCTCAACGGTCTTGAGCATCTCGTGATACTCGTGCACCGTGAAGCGACGACCATAGGTCTCGATTTCCTTGAGGAAACTCTCCATCATCCAAATGCGATGGGTATTGACGCCGGTTGTGGGCAAGCTGACGACCTCGTTAAAGCAGTGGCCATCTTCGATGCAGGCGCACTCAAACGATAGGAGACTTAAGTCAACGTGGATGGTCACACCGAGTACGGCGGCGACGCGATTCATGGTATCGCGCACGCGCCAGGCACCCGTTCCGCTCGCGAGCATAAGCATACCGGTGCGGCAGATGATGGATGATTTATCGGTGAGCGGCGCATCGACGGCAAGTTCATCGCCTGCCGTCACGATCTGGTGCCAGTCAGTTTTCATATGGAGCGCGCCGGCACGAACGCCGTGGTGCATGGGGGCTCTCGAAAGCAGCGAGTTAAGGCGCGAAGACTGTGGGGGCTCCGTTGATTCGTCCTCAACCTCATCAGTCTCTTCATCGACCAGATCAAAGGAATCAAGCGGCGCTGGCTCGCGGCGGTCGATCAGCTCCTCGTCCTCATCATCAAAGTAGTTGAACTGATCGAGCATGTCCTCTTCAATCGCGCGCTCGCTCGCATCGTCCATCCCGGTGCTCCCTTCCTATCGACTAACCCCCATCCTAAACAGCGACGGCTAAAGGAAACATAAAAGAGACGGCTGTCATGCGAGCCATGCGCGCAATAGCCATTGAGTAGTCATTGGGGACGTTCTTGAATGACTAGTCGTTTAAGAACGTCCCCAACGACTAGTCGTTTAAGAACGTCCCCAATGACTACTCCGACAACGTCGATGTATTGGCAACGCCAGCGAGCGGGTCGCATTTGTGACAAGGTGACGTGAAACGAAAGGGCGCTGACCTTCTGGTCGCGCCCTTGAAGTTGAACGTCAGATTGCCCAAATGCGGCCCGCGCAGCGTCGGGCCGTTACGCGGTTCGTAGAACCGCGTAACTAGTTAGTACATCTTTGCGCCGGCAGGGATGGAGGCATCGAGCTGGATCAGGTTGAGGCGCTCCTCGCCCTCCTCCTCGTGGATGGCGCTGATGAGCATGCCGCAGCTGGGGATACCCATCATCTTGCGCGGAGGCAGGTTGGTGATGGCGAGCAGGGTCTTGCCGACCAGGTCCTCGGGCTCGTAGTACTCGTGAATACCGGAGAGGATGGTGCGGTCGGTGCCGGTGCCGTCGTCGAGC
>CABUWR010000076.1 GCA_902495265.1 uncultured Collinsella sp.
CGTTGCCGGAGGCTTTAAGTTCGATTGGTGCGGCGTATAGGATTCCGCGTATCCGCTTGCGCGGATCCGCACCGGCTTCGCCCGCCTGCCGGCGGACTCGCCCGCGGGCTAAAAACGCTCCGCGTTTTCTTGACGCCCGCGCCTCGACCGAGGTTCGAATCCATGCGGCGTCCGCCTAAAAGAAAAGCCCCCGTTGCCGGAGGCTTTAAGTTCGATTGGTGCGGCGTATAGGATTCGAACCTATGACGTTCTGATTCGTAGTCAGACCCTCTATCCAGCTGAGGTAACGCCGCAGCGCAAAACATATAAAACCACTTTAGTTCGTTAGAGTCAAGCAAAATCTCAAACTTTTTTCGCGCGGGCCTCAATTTGTCACGCTGCACCACAAGCATCAGCGCTTCTCGTGCGATCGATTGGCTTTTCGATCACATCGAATCCGGCGCCAAGCTCCCCCAGAAGCGACCGCACCCGTTGGGCACAGTCGTAGTCGGCAAACGAGATGCTCAGCATTCGGGCCACCTGATTAGAAGTTCCAACACCATAGAAGTGCTCAAGGACGACAAGCGCCTCATGCGCCACAAACGTCTCGACCACATGCGGCGACTCCTCATAGCACCATTGCGTCAACGGTCCCTCACTCGTCTGCCGAACTACCAAACCACCCATACCCGACGGCTCGCACGTTACCAGCAGGTGCTCCCCACCCTCATCGCTCTGGAACAAAACAACCCTCTCATCGAACAGCTCCATCACATCCCCTTTCTCTTGCTCTTAGTTAGCAAAAGCATAGCAGGTAGATGCATGTACACAGAACACCTGTTCGTGTGTTTTCTATCGAGCTGTCCGCACGGCATGGTATAGCCGTACACAAAAAGGGCGCCCCTAAAAGGAGCGCCCTCGCAAATCACCTATGCAGCTAGTTTACGCGACCGGCTCGATCTTCTCGAGGCCGCCCATGTAGGGACGCAGAACCTCGGGGATCGTGATGGTGCCGTCGGCGTTCTGGTAGTTCTCCAGAATGGCAGCCATGGTACGACCAGCCGGCAGGCCGGAACCGTTAAGGGTGTGCAGGTAGCGCGAACCCTTGAAATTCTCGGAGTCGCGATACTTGATGTTGGCGCGACGGGCCTGGAAGTCGCCGCAATTGGAGCAGGAGCTGATCTCCTTGTAGGCGTTGTAGCTCGGCAGCCAAACCTCGATGTCGTAGGTCTGACGGGCAGAGAAGCCCAGGTCGCCGGTGCACAGGCTAATCACGCGATACGGCAGGCCCAGCTGCTGCAGCAGGTACTCGGCCTCGGCGGTCATGCTCTCGAGCTCCTCGTCGGACTCCTCCGGCTTGGCAAACTTGACCATCTCGACTTTGTCGAACTCGTGCTGGCGAATGATGCCGCGGGTGTCGCGACCAGCGGAACCGGCCTCCTCGCGGAAGCAGGGGGTGAAGGCAGTGTAGCGGCGAGGCAGAGTGTCGGCGTCCAGAACCTCACCGGCATGCAGGTTAGTCAGTACGACCTCGGCGGTAGGGATCAGGAAGTTGTCGCCCGAGACGTGATAGGCGTCGTCCTCAAATTTGGGCAGCTGGCCCGTGCCGAACATGGTCTGAC
This sequence comes from uncultured Collinsella sp., assembly GCA_902495265.1. GTDB lineage: Bacteria > Actinomycetota > Coriobacteriia > Coriobacteriales > Coriobacteriaceae > Collinsella. The sequence continues at coordinate 1,602 of CABUWR010000076.1, forward strand.
GCTTGACGACGATGGGCGGCCACCACTCCTTGAAGCCACGGCTCGTGTGCGTGTCCAGGAAGAAGTTGATAAGGGCGCGCTCCAGGCGGGCGCCGGCGCCACCGAGAACGGTGAAGCGGCTGCCGGAGAGCTTGTTGCCACGCTCGAAGTCGAGGATGTCCAAATCGGTGCCCAGATCCCAGTGGGGCTTAAAGTCGAAGTCGAACTCGCGCGGGGTGCCCCAGCGGCGACGCTCGATGTTCTCGTCCTCGTCCTTACCGTACGGGGTAGCCTCGCACGGAATGTTGGGCAGGTGAGCCATGAAGTCGTACTGCTCCTGCTCGAGAGCGGTACGGCGCTCGGCCAGACCGTCGATCTTCTCGTTGACGGCGCGCACGGCCTCCTTGGCGGCCTCGGCCTCGTCCTTCTTGCCCTCCTTCATCAGGGCGCCAATCTTCTTGGACTCGGCGTTACGCGTGGCCTGGAGCTCCTCGACCTCGGTGATGACGGCACGGCGCTCGTCGTCGAGTTCAAAGAACTTCTCGCGATCCCAAGACGTCTGGCGATTTGCCATGGCGGTATCGATGGCATCGGGGTTCTCGCGAACAAACTTGATATCAAGCATTAGATCCTCCGGCGATATACATTCCATTTAGGTTGCAACCTTGTACATGTATGGGCAAGTATATACTTATGAGCGTTTACGACCCAACTCAACTACGCAAGAAGGCACCCAATGGACGCAGTTTTTTCCTTTTTGTTTGGCACCCGCACCGGTTTTGCCATCCTTTTCGCCGGCGGCATCCTGCTATTTGCGATTCTTGCCTTTGTGATGGAGAAGCGCACCCATAAGATGTATGTCGACCGCGGCCCCAAGTCCGAGGACGAAGAAGACAGCTTCTGGGACTAACCTGCCAAAAAGGGACAGGTTTATTTTGGTCGGTTTTATCTGGACAAACGCAAGCGCCCCGCAACTGGCATTGAGCCAGTTGCGGGGCGATTTTTGCTCAAGGTACAAAACCGCAGGAAAACCCTGCAAAATAAATCTGTCCCTTATTGGTCAGTTTACTGGAGAGTAGCGTCGATGGCCTTGACTAGGGCGCTGCGCATGCCGGCATCCTCGAGCGCGACGACGCCCTTGATGGTAGCACCGCCGGGCGAGCACACGGCATCCTTCATCGCTGCGGGATGCTGACCGGTTGCAAGCTGCAGCTTTGCCGTACCCAGCACCATCTGGCTCACAATGCGATAGGCATCGGCGCGCGGAATACCGTGTTTGACGGCCGCATCGCCCAGAGCCTCGATTGCCATGGCGACAAATGCCGGAGCGCAACCGCCCACGGTACCGCCCACAAACAGCAGACTCGAATCGAGCTCGACCACCGTGCCAAGCTTTCCGAGCAGACCGAGCACCGTGGCACGCTGCTCATCGCTAAGCGCGGAAGCCTTCTCGCAGGCGATAACGCCCTCGCCCACCGAAACCGGCGTGTTGGGCACCGTCGAGATATGAGCGACCCCTGGCAGAACCTGTTCCCACTTGGCGCTATCCCAGGTCCAGGCGACCGAAAGGACGACCTTGTCGGCAAGCGCATCCTTGAGTGGAGCGAAGACCTTCTCGATCATATACGGCTTGACCGCAGCGACCACGATATCAGATGCGGCAACAACCTCCGCCGCATCACGGCAGGCAGCCATGCCCCGTGCCTCGCAACGCTCAACCAGAGCATCGTAGCGGCCTGCGCAGGCGCACATGTCGCCCGCGGCCACGCCGGCGGCAATCCAGCCATCGGCCATAGCGCTCGCCATATTGCCAAAACCGACAAATCCAATCTTCATATCACACAGTCCTTTCAGACACATTCCTCAAAACGAAAGTCATTGTCCCACGCCATTGTTTCGCATTGCCGACCTACTTGTGATACGGCTCGCCACGGCTAATCTTGCAGGCGCGGTAGATCTGCTCCAGCAGCACCACGCGCGCCAGGTTGTGTGGCAAGGTAATGCGTCCAAAGCTGAGCATCTCGTCGGCGCGGGCGCGCACGGCATCGCTCACGCCGTCCGATCCGCCGATTACAAAAGCGATGTCGCTGTTGCCTCGCAGCATAAGGTCATCGAGATGCGTCGAGAGCTCCTCGCTCGAACGCTCCTTGCCCTCGATAGCCAGCAGAATCACATGTGCCCGCGGTGGCAGGGCGGCAAGAATCGCCGCGCCTTCTTTGTTGCGCGCGGCATCCACACCGCCCGCCTTGGCCGGATCGATATCGGCAACCTCGCGCATATCTACCTTGGCATAGGCGCCTAGGCGTTTGGTGTATTCGGCGCACGCGTCCTTCCAAAAGCGCTCTTTAAGCTTGCCAACGCAAACAACGGTATATTTCACGCGCGTCTACTCCTTCGACTCGTTCTGAACTTTGCCGGCGGTCAGCATCTGCTCGAACATCGAGGCCGACTGTGAGAAATCGCTCGGCAGCACGACCGTCGAGGTTTTACCCGTGCGAGCGAACTCCGTCATCATCTCGGACCACTGCGTAAACATGAACAGCTGGTTGGCCTCATCGTTGCCGACGCCCGTCTCCTGGATAATCTCGAGCGAGTCCTTGATGCCCAGTGCGATGGCTTTGCGCTGGTTGGCGATGCCTTCGCCTGCCTTTTCCATCGCCTCGGCCTCGGCGGTCGCCTCGGTAACGCGCTTGATGCGATCGGCCTCGGCGAGCTCCTGCGCAGCGGCCCGCTTTCGCTGGGCGGCGTTGATGTCGTTCATGGAGTTCTCGACCTCGGTCGGCAGCGCGATCTTGGTGATAAGTGTCGACACGAGGGTGAAGCCGTAGGCGGCCATCTGCTCGGACACGGTGGCGTTGACGTCCTTGGCGATATCGTCTTTTTTGGCAAAGACCTCATCGAGCGTGTAGACGGGGATGGAAGAGCGCAGGGCGTCGGTGATGAAGTCACGCATTTGGTCGACGGGCTCCTGCAGCATGTAGTAGCTCTTGTAGATGCCCGAATCTGCCGGGCCGGCGCCCATGTCATAGCTCACGTGGTACTGAGCAGAGACCTCAAGGCCGATAGTCACGTTGTCTTGGGTCTTAACGTCGATGCCAAAGCCGTTTTTCATGGTGCGCAGACTCACCGTGGCGGCTTTGCGGTCGATCACGGGCACCTTCATGTGGAAGCCCGCGTTGACGATGCGGTTGAACTTGCCCAGACGCTCGATGATCACAGCATGCTGCTGTTCAACGACATAGCAGGCGTTGGGGAGCAGTAGCAACAAAATGATGATGGGAAGCAGAAGGCTCGTAAGGGTAGCGATGATACCGGACAACAGCATGGTTTCTCCTCTGATAGGCACGCTTTGGGACTAGGATACCCGCACAAAGCAGCCGTGTGACACCAACAAGAGGACCCGTGGTCAAAAAAGGCCAAATATGAGTACTGTTACCAGTTTAGTAACAGCGTATTTGGGTCAAAATCGCCTCTTTGAACCCAGGGTCTATCGAATTTACTTCGTTTTGTCTCAAGATTGAGTCAAATTAGCGTACATCTGTTGCGCAAAATGAGCAAAAATGGCTTCGTGAAATGTCTCTATTTTCGTGCCAGTACTCATATTTGCCACTTTTTGACCACAGGGGCATCTGCCGCGCGAAATCGATAGGTCAAATCTGCCAAAAACGGCCCGTAACAAAAAAGCTCCCATTGCTGGGAGCTCTTTCATTTAATGGTGCGGGCGAAAGGACGTCCGCGTATCCGCTTCGCGGATTCGCACCGGCTTCGGCCGCCTGCCGGCGTCCTCGCCAGCTCGCTAAAAACGCTCGCGTTTTCTTTACGCTCGCTCCTTCGCAGGTTCAAGTCCCTGCGATGGGCCCATAACAAAAAAGCTCCCATTGCTGGGAGCTCTTTCATTTAATGGTGCGGGCGAAAGGACTTGAACCTTCATGGGGTTGCCCCCATACGGACCTGAACCGTACGCGTCTGCCAATTCCGCCACGCCCGCGTGCAGGAATTAGAATAACGGAGCGCCACCGCGAACGCAAGAACTATTTTTGAAAAAGTTTGCAGGCATTTTCCCAGGCGGCTCGGGCGATTGCCTCAGCGTCCTCGCCGGTACGATCGACGCGGTCGTTGACCAGCGCGTTTGCTGTGATGGAAATCATTGCAGGCTCGCACTCAAGACCGCGAATGGGCTCCGGCGCCATATAGGGACAATCCGTCTCGAACAAAATACGGTCGAGCGGAGTTGCCGCGAATGCCTCGCGCACGTCGTCGTTGCGCTTAAAGGTAGCCGCGCCGCCATAGGCGATGTAACAACCCAAATCCACAAAGCGCTCCATCGTGGCTCGGTCCTCGCCAAAGCAGTGCAGTACGCAACCGGCCTGGGGCACACCCACCTCGCGCAGCACGTTGTACGCATCCACATGCGAGGTGCGCTCCTCGTCCGCGTCCTCATGACGCAGGTGCAGCTCTACCGGCACATCGCGGCGTACGGCAAGCTCCAGCTGCCGCGCCATGCAGTCGATCTGCACGTCGTGGGGCGCCGGCGCAATATCGTCGTCGTAATCCATGTGGTAGTCCAGACCGATCTCGCCGATGCCAACACACAACGGATCGTCGAGCGCAGTCACAATCTGGGCATGGATATCATCGGTGTAGTCCGGTGCGCCATAGGGGTGCACGCCGGCGAGATACTTAATCTGCGGAATATCTCGCATCGGCAAAATCTCGCGCACCAGCCAGTCACTATAGTCCGTCACGCTACGCTTGTCGGCGATGGGGTCGAACATCGTCACCAGCAGGTCGACGCCCGCGGCTTTAGCGCGCACGAGCGTCTCGGGCACTTCTTTGCCCCAGAACGAAAGCAGATGCGCATGCGTGTCGGCAAGCGGTGCCAAGGGCACGGGACAAGTAACCGTCTTCTTTTTCTTGGTAAACGTCACGCGTTCGACATTAGGCGTCATGGGAAAGCTCCTGAGCCAAGCGGACAAAGGCAGCGACGTCGAGCGTCTCGGCGCGCGTGGTAGGTGCGATACCGCAGGCCTCAAAGGCGGCGTCGAGC
>CABUWR010000077.1 GCA_902495265.1 uncultured Collinsella sp.
CGGACATCGTCAAAACCTGTTCCTTTTTGCCAGGTATAGTCGTGCAACTGCATCGGGTTTTAACGCAGCTCTAAAGAGTGCGAAACAGCTCGGAAAACCTTGCTTCGTAGCATGAGCCTAACGATTGATACCGCCTATGCGCACGGAAGGGTTGTGGGAAAGATGGTCAATTATGGGTTTGGTATGCCGACGCGCTTGGTTGCGGATGGGGATGTGGCTCGCTGGTGCGGGCGATTGGTTGCCCACTACGCTGGCACCAAGGCACTGGTCGTGTTGGGCGGTGACAAGCATACGCGCGATGAGCTTGTCTCGGCGGCACTTGGTTCGCTCGCTCGAGCCCTACTCGAGCGTGTGCTTTTCCGCTGCGGCTCGTTTGAGGGCGACGGGGGAGACGAACTGGTCGACGAAGCCGTGGCCCTGGCGACCGACGAAGGCGTGGACTTTGTCCTGGCGATTGGCGATGCCGATGCTGCCGGCTTTGCGCGCGAACTCGCGCGTCGCATGGCGGCGCTCGATGCCGGCGAAGACGGTTTTGTCCCTTATGGATGCATTGTCTCGGAGGGCAAGGTGCCTGCTGTCGTGGGCACCGGCGAGGTTCCCGTTTTTGCCATTATCGCGCCCGAACTGCTGGAGGGCATCGGGTCTCCTCTGCGTGAGTTGCTCGGTAGCGTCTGCGCCGTGGCCTAATATTTGCCATAAAGGGATGGGTTATTTTTGGTTGGTAAAGCGTTTGACCTGCCAAAATAAGCCTGTCTCTTTTTGATCGGTTGCCGTTTGGGGGCCGATTAGCAACGCTCGCTGATTGTAGTCTTGACCTGCGCTAGAATAGTGGCATCTGAATGTCCGGGCGCATGGAGGCGTGCGCCCGTATGCTGAGGAGGACTCTATGGCAACTGTTGCCGCACCTATCGATGCTACGTCGACTGCCGCTTGGAAGGCACTCGAGGCCCATCAGGAGAAGCTCGAGGCCGAAGGTATCGACCTCAAGGCCTGGTTCGCTGCTGACGCCGACCGCGTGAACAAGCTGAGCTTTGACGCCGGTGACCTGCACTTCGATCTGTCGAAGAACCTGGTGACCGATGAGACCATCAAGCTGCTGTGCAATCTTGCTCGCGAGGTGAAGCTCGAGGAGCGCCGCGACGCCATGTTCTCTGGCGAGCACATCAACACCACCGAGGACCGCGCTGTCCTGCACACCGCGCTGCGCCGCCCGGCAAGCGAGAAGGGCCAGCTCATCGTCGACGGCCAGGACGTCGTCGCCGACGTGCACCAGGTCCTCGATCGCATGTATGCCTTCGCCGAGCGCGTGCGCTCCGGTGAGTGGAAGGGCGTTACCGGCAAGAAGATCGAGCACCTGGTGTCCATCGGCATCGGCGGCTCCGATCTGGGCCCGGTCATGGCCTACGAGGCCCTGCGTCCCTATGCCGACGCCGGTATCGACTGCCGCTACATCTCCAACATCGATCCCAACGATCAGGCCGAGAAGCTCAAGGGCCTGGATCCCGAGACCACGCTCGTGATCATCGTCTCCAAGACCTTCACCACGCTCGAGACCCTCACCAACGCCCGCGAAGTCAAGACCTGGATGCTCGAGCAGCTCAAGGCTCAGGGCGCCATCGACGGCTCCGATGAGCAGAACGCCGAGGCCGTGGCAAAGCACTTCGTCGCCGTCTCCACCGCACTCGAGAAGGTCGAGGCCTTCGGTATCGACCCCGCCAACGCCTTCGGTTTCTGGAGCTGGGTCGGTGGCCGCTATTCCGTTGACTCCGCCGTGGGCCTGTCGCTGATCGTCGTGCTCGGCCCCGAGCGCTTCCAACAGTTCCTCGAGGGCTTCCACGCCATCGACGAGTACTTCTGCAACACGCCGCTCGAGAACAATGCCGTCGCGCTGATGGGCCTGCTCAACGTCTGGTACGTCAACTTCTTCGGTTCCAAGAGCCACGCCGTGCTGCCGTACTGCCAGTACCTGCACCGTTTCCCGGCCTACCTGCAGCAGCTCACCATGGAGTCCAACGGCAAGCACGTCCGCTGGGACGGCAGCGCCGTGACCTCCGATACCGGTGAGATCTTCTGGGGCGAGCCCGGCACCAACGGCCAGCACGCCTTCTACCAGCTGCTGCACCAGGGCACTGTGGTGGTTCCGGCCGACTTTATCGCTTTCGCCAACACTGCCAACCCTGCGACCGACAGCGGTCAGGACGTGCACGAGCTGTTCCTGGGCAACTTCCTGGCCCAGACCAAGGCGCTCGCCTTTGGCAAGACGGCCGACGAGGTGCGCGCCGAGGGCACGCCCGAGCAGATCGTCCCGGCCCGCTGCTTTGAGGGTAACCGTCCGACGACCTCGATCTTTGGCGACACGCTGACCCCGTTCGCACTCGGCGAGCTCATCGCACTGTACGAGCACATCACGTTTGTCGAGGGCACGGTCTGGGGCATCGACTCCTACGACCAGTGGGGCGTTGAGCTGGGCAAGCAGCTTGCCAAGCAGATTACCCCGGCCTTCCACGACGACGCCGCCAAGGCCGAGCAGGACGCTTCGACCCAGGCGCTTATCGAGTTCTATCGCGCTCACCGTAAGTAGCCGCTGCTGTTAACGCATCGCGCCTTATAGTCAGGGCCCGTATCCTATCGGATGCGGGCCCCTTTGCTTTGCCGTGGTCCCGGGGCGCACGGCCTTTGTGGAACATCGCCGGGGCGCCGCGCGCTGCGAGAACCCTGCGCCTAGATCTTGGCCTCCGCATGGCCTCGCTGCGCCTCGGGCAGCTCCCCATAGAGCGGATGGTCTTCGAGCCTAAAGCGCTCGACCTGTTCGGGAGTGCGACCGCGTACAAAGAGCCACGAGCGATCGATCGGCGTCGCCATGAGCGTGCTGAGCAGCGCGTCGGCGCGGTCGGAAAATACCCGGGCACTCTCGGGATCCTGGAACGCCAGCACCAGATGCGTGTCGCAGTTGCCCATGATGGAGCGTGCGCGTGCCTCGCCATAGAGCGCATCGAGCTGGTTGGTCGACTGCAGCAGCAGCGTTGCCCAGATGTTGCGGCTTCGGATAATCGAGAGCACGTTGTCGATCTGGGGGATCTGCAGATTTGCGAAGTCATCGAGCATAAAGCGCACGGGCACGGGCAGGCTGCCGTCGGGCTGCCTATCGGCCTCACGAATGAGGCCCATAAACGCCTGCGAAATAAAGAGGCCGGTCAGCGGATCGAGATTGCGGTCAATATCGCTCACGGTTACAAATAGGGCGCAGGGGGTGTGTCCCATGGAAGCGAAGTCCACCTGATGGCACTCACGATAGAGCTGTGCCGCACCGTCGAATCCCAGACACATGACCTTTTCGGCAAGGATGCCGACGATGCTCGCGTGCATGCGCTCGGCATTTTGCGTAATGGCGTAGCGCCGCCATAGCGAGAGGGCATAGCTTTGGGGGTCGATCGTGATCAGGTCGTCAAACAATCGACCCGTGGCACCGTCCTGCAGGTGCTCGATCAGCTTGATGACCGAGCTGATCGTCTGCTCGTCGGCGGGTAGCTGTTCGGTGACGTAGGCGATAAGACACGACAGCAGGTTTGCCGCCGCATGATCCCAAAAAGGCTGGTTGTTGTCCTCGATGGGGCAGATGGCCTTTGCCACCGAGAGGATGTCCTGCTGGTTGGGCCTGCCGTCCGCCTTGCGGCGAATGTGCCTCAGGGGGTTGTAGCCGCAGCGCTCGATGCCGGGCGCAAGGGCCGGGACGGTGTTGAGGTCGGCGAAGTTGAGACATTGCACGCGGTAACCGTGGGCTGCCAGCACGGGTCCCACTTCGCGACAGAGCGTGCCTTTGGTGTCGAGCACGATGTAGCTTGCGTTCATTTGCAGCAGGTTGGGCTTGAGGACGTTTCGGGTCTTGCCGGCTCCCGAGGGGCCGATCACAAGTGCATTGTTGTTGAGTCCCGTTTGGCGGGTGTCGCAGGAAAGCGTTCGATCCTTGGCGAGGATGGTGGACAATGCGGACTCAGATGCGGCGAGGCGGCTGGCGAGGTTAGACATGGGCGACCTCCTTGGTGGTCGAGAGGATTTCGTGGGCAAAGCCGAGCTCGACGGCGCGCTCGGCCGAAAGGTAGGTGTCTTTTGCAGTGAGGGACTGGATGCGCTTGGGCGTGAGGCCGCTGCGGTCCGAGAGGATTTGCGTGAGGGTCTTGCGGGTCTGCATGAGACGCCGGCTGGTTTCCTGCAGCGCAAGTGCCGAGCCGCCTGCCCCTGGGGGATCAGCGGGTCGTGAATCATGAGCTCTGCATGGGGCGCCATACGGCGATCGTCGCCGCTCATAAAGATCACAGCGCCCATGGACGCGGCGAATTCCAGGCAGACGGTGCGGATGGGGCACGATGCGAGGCGCATGGCGTCATAGATCGCAAGACCCGATCGCACGCTTCCGCCGGCGCTGGCGACAAATATGGTGATGGGGCGGCTGGGGTCGGTGGCATCGAGCAGGCGGATCTGCTGGCATAGGTCGTGGGCCATCGGGGTTTCGATGTTTCCCATGACGGAGAGCTCGCGACGGGCGAGCATCTCATCGTAAATGCTGGTGAGCGTGATGCCTCGGGCGGATTCACGCATGGTGAGGGGGCTGATGATGGGGGAATGATTGGTGTCCATGAGGACTCCTTTCTGTTGGTTGTGTTGTGGAATAGGATTGTTGCCCGCGGAGGGGCTGGCGGGCTACAGGGTTCGTCCGAGCCTGAGATCGAGTTCGGTTGTGGGGCAGGCTGCCTGTTCGTGCGGCTCGCAAGCGCCAAGGGCTCCAAAGCGATGGAGCGTTGCGACGGGCGTGGTGTAGGCGAGCCGCAGCTGATGCTCGACAGGGGCACATCCGTCATTTTTGTAATGAGCCGCGTAGTACTGCGCGATGCTGGCGCTCATCTCGCTGCCATTGTGATGGCGCTCAAACTGGCGTCTGCAGGTCTCGATGATCTTTGCTACCGACTTGGGTGCCGTCGCGGGAACAAGGGCGAGATAGCCCTCAAATAGCTCGTTGATGCTCAGGAGGCACAGCAGGTCGATCAGCGTCCTTATGGCTGTTCCCTCGGCAGAAAAATGCGCGGTCATGCGGTTATATCGGTTGCGGTCGACGATGGTCGCATGGGGTCTTGGAGTTTTCTGCCCCGTGGTCCCGGGCTTTTGCCGCGCCTGTGTATTGAGCTCGACGTTGCAGCGCTTGAGGCCGTCCAACGGAAGGAACAGTGCGGTGCGCAGGGTGTTTCGCTTGCTTTCGAGTTCATGACGCTCGTCGGGTTCCCATTCGAGCTTGAGTTTCGTGTCGAGCGCCGTAAGCATATGGGCTAGGCAGCCTACGGTAAGAACGCACGAATCGTTGTCGCGTTTTGGGGCATAGGGGTCTGTCAGCTTGCGAATGTCGGGGTCGCCCATGATCTTTGTGCAGCGCTTCAGCAGTTGAGGGTGGTCGGCCAAGATCGTCGCGAGCGGTAGCGATGCGTAGTTCTTGATGGTCGCGGCGGCAAAGGCGGCGTCATATTCGTTTGCATATGCTCGCTCAATGCGGGCATCCAGAATGCTTTTCTTATCGCCGTCTTCAGCGTGGTGGTTTGTCATAGCTTCTCCAATCGGTTGATATTCGTGCTGTTTGTTGATGTGTTGGTTGTCGTGAGTGATGTGCTTGCCGTGGGTGATGTGCTGACGTTGGGGTGCTATGCGGTTTTCAATGAGCCCGTGAGGCAGTTGCTGCAGGGGCGGGATGGAACGGCCCATGCAAGGCGGAAGGCATCGTGCTCAAAATCGAGACAGCAATGCCCTGGGTGCCTCACATGTGGCAGTTACCTCATTAAGTTGTCATTGCGTTTGGGGTTGTACTTTGCCGATCTTCCTTCTCTTACACGCTGAAAACTGAAACTGAATATGCTCGATCAAACGATGACCACCGGAGCGATCATCTTTAAAGTACGTTCGTTTTGCCGATTTGACAAGAACTAATTTTGAAATTTTTTTCTACGGGATGAAATGAGGTCGGTGGGACGGCCGCGTTTAGCGTCGCCAGCTTGGTATGTGGTGGCTCGGCGTTTGGGCTGGAGCGACTGAGCCCCGAGATGGCGTCCCGTTCATGTTTGAGACAATATATGACTTTTTGCCCGTTGCAAACAGAGTCGCGGTGGGTGTTCTGTATGATGGCTCAGACAAGGTTGTTCAATGACAGGGAGGCATATATGGCAATCAAAGCCATCGCAATGGATATCGACGGTACGCTCACCAACGATCAGAAAGTGATTAGCCCGCGTACGCGCGAGAAGCTGCTCGCGGCGCAGGAGTCGGGCATTAAGCTCATTTTGGCTTCGGGCCGTCCCGCATGGGGGCTGCACGCCTTGGCGCAGGAGCTCGACCTTCAAAACCATGACGGTCTGCTGGTGGCCTTTAACGGCGCGCATGTGGTCGACGCTCAGACCGATGAGGTCCTTTTTGACCAGGCCATGCCGGCTGACGAGCTGCACCGTCTGATTGATCATCTGCAAAACTATGATGTGATCCCCATGATCTCGCTCGGGCGCGACCTGCATGTAGAGGACTCGTATCGCTGCATGATTACACTGCCGGACGGCTCGCA
>CABUWR010000078.1 GCA_902495265.1 uncultured Collinsella sp.
ATCAAAGTCGACGAACTCCTCAAACAGTGGCTCGACGGCAATCTTGGAATAATCAACCGTGGGCTTGAGCGGCTTGACGAAGGGGCTCGCGGTGTTGCCGGCCTCGGCAGCCTTGGCAGCAGCGGCACCGGACTGGAAACCCTTCTCGGGCTTCATGTGCGGGAACAGCAGCACGTCGCGGATGGAAGCCTGGTTGGTGAGCAGCATGACCACGCGGTCGATACCGATGCCGATGCCGCCCGCGGGAGGCATACCGTACTCGAGGGCGCGCACGTAATCCTCGTCGTACTCCATGGCCTCGTCGTCGCCGCCGGCCTTCTCGGCCATCTGGGCAGCGAAGCGCTCGGCCTGGTCGACCGGATCGTTGAGCTCGGAGAACGCGTTCGCGTACTCGTGGCCGGCGATGACCAGCTCAAAGCGATGGGTCAGGCGCGGGTCATCCTCAAAGCGCTTGGCAAGCGGGCTAACCTCGATGGGGTAATCGCACACGAAGGTGGGGTTGACGATGGTGTCCTCGCCCAGCTCATCGTAGATCTCGGCGATGATCTTGCCGGCGGTCCACTCGGGCTTGATCTCCAGGCCCTTCTCACGTGCGGCGGCAGCAAGCTCCTCAACCGGCGTGTCGATGGTGACCTGCTTACCAATCACGTCAGAGACGATATCGGTCATGGGGCGACTTGCCCACTCACCGGACAGGTCGATAGTCTGGCCCTGATACTCAATAACCTCGGGGTTGCCGATAGCCTTGTTAGCGGCCTTGATGACGCCCTGGGCGAGCGCCTTCATGCCCTCGAGATCGGAGAAGGCGCGGTAGGCCTCCATCGTGGTGAACTCGGGATTGTGGGTAAGGTCCATGCCCTCGTTGCGGAAGATACGACCGATCTCGAACACGCGCTCAAAACCACCGACGATGCAGCGCTTGAGGTGCAGCTCGGTGGCGATACGCAGGTAGCACTCCTGATCGAGCGCGTTGAAGTGCGTGATGAACGGCTTGGCAGTAGCTCCGCCCTGGATGGTCTGCAGGATGGGGGTCTCAACCTCCATGTAGCCATCGGACTCCATAAAGCGGCGGAACGTGGAGAGGATCTGCGAGCGCTTGCGGAAGGTCTCGCGAACGTCGTCGTTGGCGATCAGGTCGACATAGCGCTGACGATAGCGGGTCTCCTTGTCGGAGAGACCGTGGAACTTCTCGGGCAGCGGGCGAACGGCCTTGGACAGCAGCGTCGCACTCTTGGGGGCAACGGAAAGCTGGCCACGCTTGGTGCGCACGACTACACCGGTCACGCCCAGGATATCGCCCAGGTCGAGTGCCTTGAGCGTGTTCCAGGCGGCCTCGTCCATATCGTTGATGCGGCAGAACAGCTGGATCTCGCCGGTCGCGTCGCGCACGACGATGAACATAATCTTGCCCTGACCGCGCTTGGCCACCACACGGCCGCCGATCTTCACGACGTCCTCGGTGTCCTCGCCATTGGTGAGCTCGGCGTACTTAGTCTCGACGTCGACGACGTAGTCCTCAATCTCGGAGTGCTCGGGATAGGGGTTCTGGCCCGCCTCGAACAGGGAGGCACGCTTGGCCAGGCGGGTGGCGCGCTCGTCATTGAGCGTCGATGCCTGATCGGCGGCGTTCTGGTTTTCTGCCATAGTTAGCTCCTCAAACTAAAACGCTCCCCAGGATTCGGTCCCAGGGAGCGAAAACAAACCTTTACGCGGGACCGTGGTCTAGCGTGCGATCTTGGCGATGGTGTAGATGCGGGTCTTGCCGGAAGGCGTAACGACCTCGACGGAGTCGCCCTCGCCATGACCAATGATGGCGTGGCCGACCGGAGACTCGTTGGAGATCTTGTGCTCGAGCGAGTTGGTCTCGGTGGTACCGACAAGCGTGACCTCCATGACCTCACCGTTGGGATCAATCAACGAAACGGTGGAACCGATGGAGACGGTCAGATCACCCGTGGTGGCAGCAACCTGGGCGTTGGCGAGAATAGCCTGAATCTCGGCGATGCGAGCAGCATTCTGGGCCTGCTTGTCCTTGGCGGCATCGTACTCGGAGTTCTCCGAAAGGTCGCCGAACGCGCGGGCTTCCTTGATGTCCTCGACGATCTCCTTGGCGTAATCGCCCTCACGCCAAGCGAGCTCCTCGACGAGCTTCTGGCGGCCCTCAGCGGTCAGTACGATCTGGCTTGCGTCCATACGGATATCTCCCCAACTATGATGTAACGATCAACTGTCAACAAAAACGAAAAAGACCGGCTAGCCTGCGGGCAAGCCGGTCAGGTGCTCACCCCAAAGGGATGGGACTACTCTGCGTCCGCGTCGCTGTCCTCTGCCTTCTTTTGCTTGGCAGCAGCGAGCTTGGCCTCGAGCTCTGCGATCTCCTTGTCCTCCTTGGACTCCTCGACCACAACGTCCTCGGCCTGCTTGGTTTCGCCCTTATCGTCGCCCTCCATACCCTCGCGGATATTCTTGACGGTAGAGCCGAGGGACTTACCGAGCTTCGGCAGGTTCTTAGGCCCAAAGATAATCAGGACAACAACGAGAATAATGATGAGCTCAGGAGCCCTCAGTCCAAACATGTAGACCTCCACAATACAGCGAGACAAGCTCGAATGAGTATACCGCGGGTATCGCGGTATCACAACACTAGCTAAAAAAAGGGACCGCAAGAAGCGGTCCCTCCTCATGCTCTGGTCGGGTTGACTGGATTTGAACCAGCGACCCCTGCGTCCCGAACGCAGTGCTCTACCAAACTGAGCCACAACCCGTTAGCTCGACTATAGTAACAAAGATTTCCGTCGTGTGCCAGAGAAATTTTTACTTCTTTGGCGCTTCAATGCGAACCGTGTCGGAAACGAGCTCCGTTGCATAAGCCCACCAGCCGTTTTGTTGAGCGTCTGCCGCAAGATTGACTGCCGTGGCGGCGGTATCGCAGAGAGCAAACGAGCAGGCACCCGAACCGCACACGTTTGCGGCAATGGTACCGTCCTGTGAACGGAGCCAGTCGAGCAGCGTTTGGATCCGCGGCTCCATCTGCGCGGAAATGACACCCAGGTTGTTGTGGACGAGCGCGTAGGCCGCCTCTGCGTCTCCCGAGCGAAGGGCAGATGCGATTGCTCCGGGCTTGTCCGCAGGCGCTGGGATCTCGTCAAAACGTCGATAGGCTTCAATTGTTGAAACGCTTGCCTCGCGCGGCTTGACCAGCACGACGGGTGTCGCGGGTAGTGCGGGGTACTCGGTTGCCAGCACGTCTCCCCCACCCACGTAAAATGCAGGGCTGGCATGCAAAAAGAAGGGAACGTCGGCGCCAATGCCGCGCGCGATGTTGTCCAGCGCGGGATCGGCACGGTCGATGCCCCAACTCTCTGCCAAGGCGACAATGACCGCCGCGGCATCCGTCGAAGGACCGCCCAGGCCGGCACACAACGGGATGCGCTTCTCGATTGTGATGAAGACGTTAGCTTCGCGACCATAATGCTCGGCCATAGCAGCGGCCGCACGATACGCCGTATTCTTTTGCATGGGAAAGTCGGATGCCGGAATCGTCTGAACGGTCAGCGCCTGTGCCGGCGTAACCGTCACGGTATCGACAAGGCCGACGGCTGCCATCAGGGAATCGACCTTATGGTAGCCGCGGTCGTCGCGCTCGGTATGAACCCCCAGATAGAGGTTGATCTTTGCCGGCGCGGAAAGGGTCAGGGACCAATCGGTCACCGCTAGTGCTCCTCGAGCTGATTGCCGAGCGGAGTAAAAATGTGCTCGCCGCTCTCGGGGTCAAACAGCTCGACCTGGCCGGTGAGAACATCAATATACTGGTAGGACTGACGCGACTTGCGGCCACGGCGCTCGTCGACCTCGACGATAAAGACTGCCGGATGGACGCTCTTGATGGTGCCCATGCGCTCGACGACGCGGGTGCGGCCCATGTTGGCCTTCACCTTAACGCGATCGCCCACCATATCGGTCAGCTTCTCGTGGATGTCGTCGACGTGATTGACTTCCATCTCTTCCATGAACAGGGCCTCCAGAAGGTGCAATTCAAAAAGGGGATAATACCCCTAAGATAGACAAAACTCTAATACTATAGCACCCTGCTTCCGCCATACGCAAGTAGCTAAATAAGCCCCGTCCCAAATTGACTACTTACAGGCTATCGGTGTCCAGGACTATGGTGAATGGGCCGTCGTTGACGAGGTCGACCTTCATGTCGGCACCGAAGATGCCATGCGCTACGTGCTCGACGTCCTCGCGCACAAGCGTCAGGAAGTACTCGTAGAGCTCGTTGGCGACATCGGGGGCGCCGGCATCCGTAAACGATGGGCGGCGGCCGTGACGGCAATCGGCGAACAGCGTGAACTGCGACACCACGAGAACCTCGCCGTCGACATCGGCAAGGGCCAGGTTGGTCTTGCCGTTCTCGTCCTCGTTAATGCGCAAGCCCCGGAGCTTGCCCCACAGCTTATCGGCCTCGGCGCGCGTGTCGCCGTGGCCCACGCCCAGCAGCACCAGATAGCCGCGCCCAATTTTGCCCACGCACTCGCCGTCGACCGTCACGCCGGCGTTGAGCACGCGCTGCACCACCGCACGCACGGCCTACTCCTCGCCCGTCAGTTTGGCGGATAGGTGCTCGAGCGCATGGAATCGATGGCTGATGGCGTTCTTCTCATCCGCCGTCAGCTCGGCCATGGTCTTGCCCGGCGTGTCGACCGGCAGGAACAGCGGGTCGTAGCCAAAGCCGTGATCGCCGCGGCCCTCGTGTGCGATAACGCCCTCGCAGGCGCCCTCACCATAGGTGACCAAACCGTCCGTGTCGATGAGCGCGACGACGCTCATAAAGCGCGCAGTGCGGTCCTCGTCGGCCACGCCCTCCATATTCACGAGCAGCTTGGCATTGTTGGCGGCATCGTCACCGTGCACGCCCGCGTAGCGCGCGCTATACACACCCGGCTCGCCATCCAAGGCATCGACAACCAGGCCCGAATCGTCGGCGATGGCCATGAGCCCCGTCTCCTCTACCGCGGCCTGCGCCTTGATGATGGCGTTCTCCAAAAACGTCGTGCCGTTTTCCTCGGGATCCTCAAAATCGCCCAGCTGACCGAGTGCCACAAAGCGAACCTCGGGCATAACCTTGCCCAAAATGGTCTCGATCTCGGTGAGCTTGTGGGCGTTGCCCGTTGCCACGACGATGGTCGCCGCCGGGTCGAGGGTGTCGATGTCGATCTTCTCAAGTGCCATAGCTGGCCTCCTTGTCTCTATAACAATGCCGTGTTGGGGACGACGAGGCCTCGGCCTCTCCCCCTCTTAATCAGCGGCAGTCTTATACTTCGACGTTTTCCCAGATAAAACCTACCAAAATAAACCTGTCCTTTTTTGGCAGGTTAGGCGAGGGCTTGGCGCTGGAGCTCGATGAGCTCGGCAATGCCCTTGTCGCCCAAATCGAGCAGGGCATTGAGGCGCTTGCGGTCAAAGGGCGCCTGCTCGCCAGTGCCCTGGAGCTCGATCATCTCGCCGGTATCGGTGGCGACAAGGTTCATGTCGACCTCGGCGTGACTGTCCTCGGAATAATCCAGGTCGAGCAGGGTGTTGCCGTCGACAACGCCCATGGAAATCGCGGCGACCTGGCCCGTGAGCGGGATGCGCTCGAGCTTACCCGCCTCGACCCACATGGCAAGGGCGTCGCGCAGTGCCACCCAGGCGCCGGTAATGCTCGCCGTTCGTGTGCCGCCGTCTGCCTGAATCACGTCGCAGTCGACGGTGACGGTGTACTCGCCGAGTGCTTTCATATTGACGACGGTGCGCAGGCTGCGACCGATGAGGCGCTCGATTTCCATGGAGCGGCCCTTGCGGTTGGCATGCTCGCGCTTGCAGCGCTTGTCGGTCGATGCCGGCAGCATGGCGTACTCCGCTGTTACCCAACCGGCCTTGGCGCCCTTGCGCCAGCCCGGCACGCCCTCCTCGATGGTGGCAGCGCACAGCACGCGCGTATCGCCAAACTCGGCCAGGCACGAACCGTGGGCGTGCTTCATGATGCCGCGAGTAAGCTTGACGGGGCGAAGCTCATCGGCGGCGCGGCCGTTGGCGCGGTTGACCTGCATGTACTCCATAGAAATATCCTTTCGGCAAAAGAAGGGGGCAAGTCTTTGGACGGTAACCCTACATCTATTTCAGTTCGTCGATATCGATATGCTCGATGCTCTTGAGCGGCTGACCAAAGATAAAACTGCCCGCCACCGCAAACTCGGCAATGTTATCGGCCGTCGTTGCAAAACGATGCTGCGGCTCGGCTGCGTCGCCCGCCAGCTGCTCGCGGCGCGTGAGAATATCGGTCAGCTCGCGCGTGGTCTCCTCGGCAGAGCTCACCACGCGCACTCCGGGACCCAGCGCATGGCGAATAGGCCCCACGAGCAACGGGAAATGCGTGCAGCCGAGCACCACGGTATCGATGCCGTGGTCGCGCAGCGGTTCAACCGTGGCGCCGACCAGCGCGCGTACGGCAGGCGTATCAAAGATGTCCTCGTTCTCGAGCCACTGCTCTTGCAGATGCGCGCCCGAGGCGAGCTCGTGCTCAACG
>CABUWR010000079.1 GCA_902495265.1 uncultured Collinsella sp.
CAACGATCTTCTCGATCACGCCGTTGGAATAGGTCAGCGAGTCCTCGGACTCGTCCGCCTCCTCGTCCATCTCCTCGTTGTCCTCGTCCGTATCGGACTCGGCCTCGACGAGTGCCTCGTCCTCGAGCGTCACGTCCCCGGCATCCGCGACGGCCTCATTCGCCTCGAGCTCGGTATCGGCCACATCGACCTTCGTGTTAAAAGCCATGGTTCCTCCTTATGCCTGCCGCAGATGCGACAGTCGAATTCATATTAGCGGCCGCTAAACAGACGGCCGAAGAAGTTGACGATACCGTTCTCGCCGTCGCGAATCTGGCCGATCACGGCGCCGATCAGCACAAAGAATGCGATGACGAGCGTGTCCCACAGACCCAACGTAAGTACCAGCACGGCGAGGATAAAGCCTGCCAAGGCGCCGAGCGTAGTATTGGGGTGGCGCACGGCGTAGCTCCAGATAGCAGCGCCCGTACCTTTGATGAGACCCATGGCCTCGTCAAAGTCGTTGGCGGCGCTGTCGTGCTGCTCGCCGGCCTCGGGCTTGGTGTCGGCGGACTCGCCTGCCGGCGTAGCGTTCTGGTCGATCGTCAGGCGCGGCGTGCGGGCGGTCTTGTCTTGATTGGTATCACTCACCGGAAACCTCCACGGTCTGGACGGTAGTCTTGGACGGCAAAAAACGGACGCGCGCGGTCGTGCCCGGCGTGCCGAGCATGGTGTCGCAGGCCTTCTCGATGCGCTGCTGCATCGAGGTGGCAAGAGCGGCAACGTCCTTGTCATCGAGCGCGATGGCCTCGACCTTAAAACGAACGCGCGACTCGTCGGAGCCTTGAACGCGTGCCTCGATATGCTCAACCATCACGCGATCATCGCACTCTGCCGCGGCACGGGCGCACGAGGAAAGCGCTGCGAGCGTGACCTCGATATTGCGCTCCCCCGCCGGATGCACGCAGGACGGCTCGCGACGCGCGAACATCAGGCGGAAAAAACCGATGAGCACGCCAAGCGCCACGATAGCGGCGCACACCGTAACGACGACGCGAGGCATGGTGTCACGCAACAGCAGCATAAAGCGATACGTATACGGTCCCCAGAACTGGCAGACAAGCGTACCCAGCGCCACGATGGCGGCGGCAAGATACACGATCGCTAGGGCTCGTTTGAGTACGCGCACGCGCGCTCCCTTCAGGTTTCGGTCCACAGAATGCAAAACGGTTCGCATCATTATAAAAGAGCCGGGTCCGGTGCCATACGCACGCGGATCCGGCTCATCTATTCCACGAGGCTTGCATGCTCGCTTCATTATGCCCAGATATGCACGGCTTAACCCGTGCGGGCGCTACTCCTCCTCGAGGGCAGCGATGACCTCGTCGGTCATGTCCATGGTGCTGTAGACGTCCTGGACGTCGTCGAGCTCCTCAAGACGGTCGATGAGGCGCTGGACCTTCTTGGCGTCGGTACCGGAGACCTCGGTCGGGGTGGTCGGGACCATGGTGGTCTCGGAGCCCTTGACCTGGACGCCCTGCTCCTCGAGTGCCTTGGAAACAGCCATGACGTCGTTAGCGGCGGTCCAGACGATCCACTCCTCGCCGGCGTCCTCGTAGTCCTCGCCACCGGCCTCGGCGATGGCCATCATGAACTCATCCTCGTCACCGGCAGGACCGTTGGCGATCATTGTCTCCTTCTTGGCGTTCTCGTCCAGGATCTCCTTGGCGACGACGATCTGGCCCTTGCGCTCAAACTGGAAGGCGACGGAGCCCGAGGTGCCCAGGTTACCACCAGCGTGGGAGAAGGCGGAACGGACATCAGCGGCTGTACGGTTGCGGTTGTCGGTCAGGCAGTCGACGTAGACGGCGACACCGGCGGGACCGTAGCCCTCGTACACGATGTTCTCGTAGACGGCGGCATCGGCACCCGAACCAAAAGCCTTGTCGATAGCGGACTTGATCTTGTCCTTGGGCATGGACTGAGCCTTGGCCTTAGCAACGGCAGCGGCGAGGCTGGCGTTGTTCTCGGGCAGCGGGTCGCCGCCGAGACGGGCAGCAACGGTGATGTTGCGGCTCAGCTTGGAGAAGAGGGCGGAACGCTTGGCGTCCTGCGCGCCCTTACGATGCTTGGTTGTGGCCCACTTAGAGTGTCCGGACATACGTGTCTCCTATCGGTTTCGACCTAAAGCCCAGCGCAGATGCTCGGGCAATATAAACAAACGTCGTTATGATATACCTACTGGCCTGCGAGATAAACCCCAAAATGAAGGCGTCGTGATGATACAGCCCCTTGGTGCAAAGCAACCTGCCCCCTTTGCACCAAATTTGGACCAGAGGAGATCGCTGCGGGTGATGGTGGCGCCGACGGCAAAGGGCATGCAGGCGATGACCGGATACAGGTAGCGCATGTAGGTCGAGCCGTTGCAGGGACCGATCAGGCACACGGCGAGCACGCCCAGCAGCGGCACCCAAATGGCCAGCCCGCGCCACGAATGACGACGTAGCAGATAGACCACCACGGCGATCATGATCCACACATAGGTGGCCGAGCTCATGGTGAGCGAGATAAACGGGATGCGTTGTACTGCCACGCGATACAGGTTGATCAGGTGGTCGCACCAGCGCACAACCTTGCTATCGACCGGATGGAAGTCGAAGTACTTGAGGTTATCGGGCTTTGCCATGATCTCGGCACTGCGCGCCGTGCTGTAGACCCACGCATCGCGAGCGCTCGGATAAAAATACCCATAGTAGTTATTGATGAGCGCCGAGATATAGCACTCGGGATCCTTTTTGAACATCTGGGCCCACACCTCAAAATAGGCCTTGATGTCCTCCTGCGAGGCATACTCGTTAAAGCAATTTTTGACGGCGTCCGACTTATCCGGGTTGTAACGGCGGCCCAGGTTCTCGTACTTGAGCACACGGTCGATCACGGCACGCTCTTCGTCGGTCACCAAGCCGTCGCAAGGAGCCTCCACGATGGTGCCGTCCTCCTTAACCGTGGGGTTGACGCCCGAGTTAAGGCCATCGTGCTTTTGGACGAAACGAGCCGTCTGCTGGAACGGAATCGAGAGGATTTCGCGCTTGGAACCAGGCGTGATATCGTGCGCCGGCATAAAGACCTTGGTGAAGTACATGTTGGAGGCAAGGCAGAGCGCGAGCACCGCGAGGACGCCGACCCAGCGGAAGCGCGGCGTGGCGCCCGAAGTCGCAGCACCAGTCTGCCTGGCTGCACGATGAGCCACATGCGCATCCCATGCGCAAAACGCCGCCGCGATTACGCATGCCGCCAGGGGAAACACCAGGCCGCCGTTACGCAGAAACGTGGAACCCATGGCACCCAGAGCGAGCAGCAGCCAGTCATGGCGCGCAAAGAGCACGGGCCTCTGTTCGCCCGCACGCTCGGCATTGGCATCGCGACGGGGCAGGCCGCAGGCCACGAGCTTCACGGTCTGCACCAACAGCACCAAAAACGCGTCGGCAAACAGCACATCTTTGGTAAGCAGGGCCGCATAGTTGGAGAACATGGGCATAAACACAAAGAACAGCAAGATCACGCCGCGGACCGGCAGGCTCACGCCCAGCTTGCGCAGCGACGAGATGGAATAGGCCATGCAGGCGGCCGTAATGACGAACTGAGCACAGGTGTAGATGGCAAGACCTGCGTTGGCGCTGTTGAACAGTGAAAGCCCCAGCTGGACGCACGAACCGATGATAGCCGTGTGCACCACGGGGTGATGTCCGTTGAGCAACACGTTGGGATTGAGCAGGCGCAGGTAGTCACTCGTACCGTTGGGGTAGTTGAACCACTGGCGAATCTGCGCACCCGTATCTCCCATAAAAAGGCCAGGCAGCGAAGCGATGAGCGTGGGCGCCCAGGCGATCATAAGCACCAGGAAGGGCCCGGCAAAGGGATGGACCGAGAGCACGGCGTGAGCCACACGCCATACGCGGCCAAAGTGCGCTTCGGAAAACGGAATACGCCGAGAGCTCAGCCAATCTAGACACTCAAAGGCGAGGTAGAAGGCAACGACCGCCAAGAGCATCCAGCCCGCACCGCCTATCCAGGCGCAGATGATGCGGGCCTTGTCGCCGAGCACGATCTCGGCCGAATCGGTGAGGTCGTAGCTGCGGCCAAACACCATGCAGACGGCAAAGAGCAGCGACGGAAGGATCACCGAGGGACGCCAAGCGTCGCCGCGGCCAAAGAATACGTAGCGAAATGGCAGCGTGAGCAGGCAGGCAAGCGCAAGCAGCATGACCGCGTCGGTATGGCCGGCAAACGAGAGGAGCACCTCGTAGCACACGTACAGCATGCCCGAGGCTTTGGGGTCAATCGCCAAGACTGCGTTGCTCGACACCGGGGCGGGATCGATGGAAAACGCCGTGGTCGCCAACAGCGCGAGCAAAAATGCGATGAGCGTCTGCTTGGCGGGGTAGCGCTTAAACCAGACGATGCGGGCAGCGTCGCGCGCAGCCGTTGTGGAGAGGTCGGGATCCTTCACAGTCCGAAAGCCTTTCTAGAAACCTATCAAACTCGGCAAGACCACCACAAAGGTGCCTGTCCCCTTTGTGGTGGTCTTGGTTAGGCGTCGAGGTAGATGCGCTGGGGGCGATTGCGGTGTCGGGCGAAGATGATGAGCGCCAGGCCGGCGATTACGAGCGGCAGGCTCAGCAGCTGACCCATGGTGATAACGCCTCCCAGCAGATAACCCAGTTGGGCATCGGGCACGCGCACGAACTCAACGAGAAAGCGGACGATGCCGTACCCCATCACGAACACGCCCATAAACGTACCCTGGGGCAGTAGCGGCTTTTTGCGGCTGAGTACCTGCAAAATACAGAAGAGCACGACGCCCTCAAGAAACGCCTCGTAGAGCTGGGAGGGATGGCGCGGCATATCGCCCGCGGTGCCGCCAAAGACCACACCCCAAGGCAGATCGGTCGGCTTACCCCACAGCTCACCGTTGACGAAATTGGCACAACGGCCCAGGCACAGGGCCAGCGGGGCGCCGATCACGGCAAGGTCGGCGACGGTCCATGCATCAAGCTTGTACATGCGGCACACGATGATGCCGCCCAAGATGCCGCCCACCAGGCCGCCGTGGAAGCTCATGCCGCCCTCGTTGGTGGCAAAGATTTCGAGCGGGTGAGTCCAATAGTAGCCATCGCCGTAAAAGACGACGTAAAACAGGCGCGCGCCGATGATGAGGCCAAAGACCGCGCCGACCACGACGCTCGTCAGGTCATCGATCGTGATGTCGAAGCCCCAACGACGCTGCGTGCGGTACATAACGACCGCCGTGAGCAGGGCGCCGACCACATAGGCCAGACCGTACCAGTAGATCGTGATGGGGCCCGCCGAGATCGCAACGGGGTCAAGCATATGGTAGAGGTCGTTGAGCATATCGATCCCCCTGCTCCCTACATACAAATGCGGCCGCGGGCCTTGCGCTCGCAGCCGCATATTTGGGCGTGACGTCTATGCGGAGCATGTCGTCCGCAGCTTTCGCATCTTAGAACGGCGCGTACTCGTCGTACAGGTCCTCGGCCTCGCCGGAAGCATTGACCTGCTCGACGCGGGTAACGCCGGGCACGTGCTCCTTCAGGATGCGCTCGATACCCATGGAAAGAGTCAGCGAGCTCATGGGGCAGCCGGCGCAGGCGCCCTGCAGTTCCAGCTTGACGACACCCTCGTCGTCGACGCCCACATACTCCATATCGCCGCCGTCGGCCTGCAGGTTGGGGCGAATCTCTTCAAGAACCTTCTTAAGCAGCTCTTCGTTAACAGCCACAGGGGCTCCTTTCTCACAATAACGCGGGCACGCCCGCGGACAGAAGCTATGTTACTACAGCCATGTACCCGCTCACGAGCCGTCCATGCGCGCAGACGCGACTTTCACGAGTAGTCAATTTGGGACGGGGCTCTTTGAGCTGCGTTCGTCGTCAGATAGCGACAACGCATATTACTGCTGAGCCTGTCCCCCGGTACCGATCTGGACATCGACGATGACCTGGCGGTAGCTGATGCCGCAGGAGTCGAGAATGCGGCGGCTGATACGGCCGTCGTCGGTATCGGCGTACTTATTGTCCAGGTAGACGACCTCGCCCACGCCCACCTGCGCCAGGATCTTGGCGCAGTCGTGGCACGGGAACAGCGTGACGTAGACCGTGGAACCCTCAAGGTCTTTGAGCGAGCCGCGGTAGTTGAGCACGGCGTTTGCCTCGGCATGCACCACGTAGTTGTGCTTATCCTGCAACGGGTCGTCGCTCGTGCCCCACGGGAAAAAGTCGTCGTTGAGCGCCGAGGGCGTACCGTTGTAGCCCACCGAAAGGATGCGGTGGTTGGTGTTGGCGATGCACGCGCCCACCTGCGTGTTGGGGTCCTTACTGCGGCGCTGCGCGGCGATGGCCACGCTCATAAAGAACTCATCCCAGCTAATGACGTCGCGGCGCTTGCCCGACGCGGTTTGATGAAGATCGTCCGACATGGCAGACACCTCCGAAATCGCAATAGTTTGACCCATTGTAGCAGGTGGAAGGTGGAGACGTTTTTGTCTCACCGCCCCCATCG
>CABUWR010000080.1 GCA_902495265.1 uncultured Collinsella sp.
CGTAGTCGCGACCCTTGGCGGCGATCTTCGATGATTGATGCGAGCAGGTCGTGGCCTCGGAATACGCGAGATGCAAAATAGTCGCGTCGGGCTGCTCGGCATGGATACGGTCATACACGTGAGCAAAATCCGCAGGCGCGCAGCCACTGGTCTTGGGCATTACGCCAAACTCGTTGCAGCGCGAATAAATCTCGAGCGGATCGATTGAACCATCCTCAACGGTCTCGTCAGCAATCGTGACATGCATGGGCACGCGCACGATGCCGTAGCGCTCGCAGAGCTCCGGCGTCACATCCGAACCAGACTCAACTACGATTACGTACTTGCCCATTATTATCACGACCCATCTCGACATTGGCTTTTCAATACATGGCACGCGCCGCCGCACTGTTGCACAACGGCGGCAGAGCGCCAAAGAGACGCCGCCCCTTGCACACAACAAAGGACAGCGTCTCCCTGGAAAACTCCGTGCTAACCTGAGATTCTACACGGTTTATTACTAAGTGTTACTTATTCCGCAAACGGTCGCTATATATGCGGTAAGCGGTAGTTGGCCGCGACAACTGCGACACATTCCGTCCAGTAAATCCAATCGTGCTCCACGCACGGTTAATGCACGAGGCGGTAGAAATTCATCGATGCCGCACCCTCGGCGTGCAGCTCCATCGCCGGAACCGCCGGCGAATAGGTACGGCTCGTAAGTGCCGCCTCGCCGCCATTTGCAAAAATCTCGACCATCGTAGTGTCCGAAAGCACGCGTAGGTCGCGAAGCTCGCCGAGCTCAATCGACCTCTGGTCGCGCCCATAGCCTTCGTCACCCATATCGAGGGTAAGCATCCCGTCCGTATAACGCACAAAGACACCCTTGCGGATTTCGAGCTCGACCATCTTGGCGCCCTCGCAGGAAACCACAAGATCAAACAGGCGGCCCGGCTCCTCAACGGTTTCACCGCCTGTCGCGCGAACGCAGTCGCCGCGCATCCTCTCAATCTCGTGCGCCGGCTGCTGGCAGAGCTTACCATCGCGCATGCTCAGCTCTCGCGGCACCGTCAACGCGCACTGCCACCCGCGCGCCACCGTCGGGTTTTCCGCCGTCGCATCGGGGCAACCCGACCATCCGATCATCAAACGCCGGCCTGCAGCATCCTCAAAGGACTGCGGAGCATAGAAATCAAAACCGGCATCGACCATCGGGGGCATGCCCTGCCTGACGATTTTAAAGCTCGGCGCCTCCCAATCGGCCTCGATAGGGAACCACACGCACTGATGCGGATTGCGGTAACGCCAACCATCGGCAGGCACACCCTGCGGACAGCAAACGAGAATAAGCTCGCCATCAAGCTCAAACAGATCAGGGCACTCCCACATAAAGCCAAACTTCTCGCCCAGCTCAATGCGCGTCGCATAGCTCCAGACCCCTAAATCACGCGAAGTATAGACAAGCACGCAGCCACGGTCGTCTTTCGTACGAGCGCCCAGAACCATGTAGTAGATACCATCGTGCTCAAGGATCTTGGGGTCGCGCACGTGCGTACCGATATCGTCGGGGTAATCGACTGGTCCAACAGCCATGCGCTTCTCGCCCAATTCGTCGGGATTCTCGGCAACCATATGAATCTGGTTTTGCTCACGGCCCGTCAACACGTAGTCGTAATCATCGCGGTCAAAATGCTTGACGTTGCCGGTATAGAAGTAGTGAATCTTGCCATCACGTACAAAGGCAGAACCAGAATACGCTCCGCTCGAATCCAAATCGGAATCGGGGAACAGCACGGGGCCGTGATTCTCGTACGTCACAAAATCCTTTGTCGTCAGATGGTTCCAAAGCACTGGACCGCCATGCGCAGCATCGAACGGATCGTATTGATGATAGATGTGATACGTATCACCAATCTGAACCAAACCGTTGGGGTCGTTGAGCCAGCCAAGCTCAGGCTCCACATGGAACAGAAGCCTATCGGGGTCGGACGCGATGCGAGCCGCCGTCTCATCCTGTCCGACACGCCACTGCTCATAGTCCGCGCGTGTCACCTTGTTTTTTTGATTTAACATCGCCGTTGACTTTCTCGTCTATGGGGAAGGACGCTCGACTCACACGAGTCGAACGCCCTTCCTCAAATGGACTTATCCTCAGATTACACTGAACGGCTCAACTAGAAGCTAACGTCGAAGCCAGCGCCAGCGCCCTCTTCATCGGTGGTCGGCACGCCCTTTGCCTTGTTGTAGGCAAAGATCAAGACAATCGGCACGATAAAGGCGATGAGATTGCCAGCCACATACCACACGAGGGTCTCGGGCGTGACGATGAGCAGGCCAAGCACGCCGGTCAGACCCTGACCGATAGCGCGCACCTCAAAGAGCTTGACGAAGGCACCGCCGCAGCCTGCACCGATGCATGCGCAGATGAACGGAATGATCGAATAGCGCATGTTTGCAGCAAAGATAGCGGGCTCGGAGATTCCGACCAGCGTCGGGATAAAGGACGACATGCAGATGTTGCGCTCTTTGGAGTGCTTCTTGTGAATGAGGTACATGCCGATGGCGCCGCCGCCCTGGGCGATGATGGAAACCGACCAGATGGCCTGGATGTAGTTGAAGCCAGTCGTGGCAACGAGGTTGGCCTCGATACCCTGGATGAACTGATGCGTACCGGTAACGACGAGCGGCTGCAGGAACGCGGCGAAGACAAAGGCACCAAAGACGCCCATCCTGTTGTACAGGACATCGATTACGCCAGCGAGGACGTCGCCGATCAGGTTGCCGAGCGGGCCGAACACGGTGAACAGGGCAACGTTAGCAAGAATCAGGGTAACGGTCGGGACAAAGACAAACGAGACGACCTCGGGGATGTACTTCTGGGCAATCTTTTCGACCTTGGCCATAAACCAGGCAGTCAGGATTGCAGGGAACACGCCGCCCTGGAAAGCAACCATGGGGATGGAGAGCGGACCGAAGTTCCAGTACTCAGCACCCGACGGATCCATAACAAACGCATTGCGGTTCATAAGGCTCGGGTGAACCATGACGATACCGACGAGGATACCCAGAATCGGGTTGCCGCCAAAACGCTTGACCGCGCTATACATAACCAGGACAGGCAGGTAGTCAAAGGTGGTGGCGATAATGGCAAAGAAGCTTGCGAGGTTCTTGAGGAACTCGCTGTGATCGGCGAGACTGCCTTCCATGCCAAAGAGGCCGTTGGCAACGATCAGCGACTTAAGGCCGATGATGATTGCAGCGCCGACGAAGGCGGGAATGATGGGGATAAAGATGTCCGAGAATACCTTGAGGACCGAGAAGAACTTGCCCTTCTTGTCCGCCTCGGCGCCCTTGACCTCGGAAGCGCTGATCTCCTTAACGCCCGTCAGAGCCATAAACTCATCGTAAACCTTGTTGACGGTACCGGTACCAAAGATGATCATGAGCTGGCCGCTGTTGTACAGCACGCCCTTGACGCCATCGATGTTCTCGAGCTCGGCCTTGTTGTATTTGCTCGTATCCTTGAGCACCAGACGCAGACGGGTCACGCAATGCGTGGCACCCTCGATGTTCTCCAGTCCGCCGACGTTGTCGACGACTTGCTGGGACACTGCCTTGTAGTCCATGTTCCTCTCCATTCCCTTACGAAATCATAAGACGTTTTGATGCCATTACAGAGATGCGATCGTTGCATTTGCGCACTTGAGCGCACCGTCGGTGACGGTAAGCGCCACACCCTGGCCCTGCTTGTTGCAGAAGCGAGCGTTGAGCGCGACATCATCGACAAAGATGGTCGCGATGTCGTCGTCGACGACCAGACGCACATGGTGAGTGCCCTCGCCCTTAAAGAACAACGGACGCTCGAGGCCCATGTTGTTGACCTGGAACCACGGGTACTGGGGAGCCGGCGTGAACTCGAGCTTGCCCTCGCGCAGGTTGGCGCGGAACTCATAGGCAAGACCGGTCTCGGCGTCCTCGGCGAACTTGACCGAGAAGCCGGCAGCGTTACCGCCGAGCTCAATGTCGGCATCGAGCAAGTAGGTGGAGCCGGCATCCGCGGCGAGCACCTGCTCGACCTTGCCCGACTCGCAGGAAAGCTCAAAGGTCTCGACTGCCTTAGCCTCGCCAAAGGCGCCAAGCATGCTGTCGGGGAGCTTGGTGCCGAGCGTTCCGTCGGCACGCTGAACGATCTCGAGGGGCATAAAGGTGCCACCCCACAGGTAAGAGCTGGGGTCACCGCCCTCGTCACGCGTAGGAACCCAACCAAAGAGAACGCGACGCTCGCCATCGAATGCGGTGCGAGCGGCGTAGTACGCGCGGCCGTCGAAGGAGTCGTCAGCGGGGGTAATCCAAGGACCGTTGATGGACTTGGACATGCGGTAACGGGTCTTGTTGCCGTCGCTGTACTCGGAAAAGACGAGGTACCACCAGTCGCCCATCTTAAAGAGATCAGGCATCTCAAACATGGTGTACAGGCCCGGGTTCCACCAGTCGCCCTGGAACTCCCAGTTGGTCAGATCCTTGGAGGTGAACTTGACCAGGCGGCCGGTCATCAGACGCTTGTCCTCGCCCACACGCGTGCCGAGGATGAGCATGTACTCTTCGTTCTCCTCATCCCAAAGCACAAAGGGATCGCGCCAGTTGCGGTCATCGTAACCCTCCTGGGGCGGAAGCAGCGTTTCGGCGATGTTCTTCTCCCACTTGACGGCGTCGTCGCTCGTTGCGTGAAGAAGAACCTGCTTCATCAAACGTGCGCGGACCTTATCGCGATTGCAACCAGTGTAGAGCGCATGGTACTTGTCGCCCACCTTAAACACCGTGCCGGCATAAATGTACTGGTCGACTTCCTCGTCGCCGCCGCGCTCAAGGCTCTCGCCAAAGTCCTTGTAGTTGACGAAATCCTTGGTCGTCGCGAGTGCCCAGCCAAACGGCTCTCCGAAAGGTTCGGGGTTACGCGTGTCACGCTGATGATAGAGATAGAACGTGCCATCCTCGCCGTACGGCATGATGTCGCCTACCCAAATTCCCTCAGGCTGGTAATACACCTTGTGCATCCGAGACTTCCTTTCCACGACATACTAACTCGGTACAATGGCAAGATATGTCAATCGTTTTCATATGTCAAACGTTTTCACACCAATACGTCTTTTCGCAGTTCCAGTCGTCGGCAAACGGTTGACATATGCCGGTGAACGGTCATCAGAGGCGTTTGAGGAATTCTTTTGGCACGGGATGAACTACGCGGTTTTGCCCTCAATGAGTTCAACGGGGAGCTTGATATTCGATTCGGGATTATCGCCGTTAATAAGAGCGATGATGGATTGCGCCGCGAGCTCTCCGATGCGATCGATATCTTGACGTACGGTTGTTAAGTCAGGCATAAACGTCATAGTTCGGCGGGCACCATCCGCGCCCACGACCTTAATATCGTCTGGAGCGCTCAAGCCGCGCTGCTTCATCACGTTGAGACAGATGGCCGCCATCGTATCGTCTCCCGCAAAGATGCCGTCAATATCGGGGTTCTCATCGAGGATCTTCGCAACGACCGCGCCCTTTTCGTCGTCGGGCTTAACGAACTCAACCTCACGGACAAGCGCGGACAAACCGGCCTGCTCAACAACATCGAGGTAGGCATCGGTACGCTTATTGGCAGGCATGCGCATGCGGCTATTGCTGCGCAGGCACAGGATACGCCTGCAGCCGTCATCAATCAGACGGCGCGTGGCGAGCTCGCCAATGCCATAGCTGTCACTTGCAATCTGGACAGAGCCCTCGCCAAGATCGCAGTCGATGCCAACCAGGCTCAAGCCCATCTCGGCATATGCCTCGGCACCGATATTGAGGGAGTTGACGATGACGCCGTCGACCATATTGCGGCGGAGCATGTCAATATAGGAACGCTCAAGATCGGGTCGATTGGCGCTGTTGCACAGCAACATCTTAAAGCCGTTTTCCGCTAACGTGCGCTCGACCGTCTGCACAACCTGAGCATGGAACGGGCTGCTCACAAAGGGAACGATCATACCGATAAGATTCAGGCGACCGTTGAGCATGGCACGGGCGATATCGTTGGGCGTATAGTTGATGCGCTCCATCGCCGCATGGACTTTATCGCGGGTTTCCTGGCTAATGTAGCCGCGGTTATTAAGCACGCGAGATACCGTAGTAGGCGAAACCCCCGCCACCGCCGCAACTTCCTTGATGCCAGGCTTAGCCGTATCCTTAGAACGGGCACTCTCGTGAGCCATAGCACCCTCCCCCATCAACATGTCATACGTTTACATACGAACAAAGCATACCCCAACAACAGCGGGAAGACGGTAACAGCACAAGTAAGTAAACGACTCATCCAAATAATTAGGAGAGTTCCGCCTAGAGGGTGACTACACAGGACCCCCGCCGGGGCTGTTTGGGCTACCTCCCAAAACATTCCGCACTGATATCTTCTGAATTGAAGACGTCGATGATGCACCCGTATACCATTGACGTCGACACCATCAGATGCGGACCGCGCGGTGACCCCACATTCCGCTGGCGCCCACAG
>CABUWR010000081.1 GCA_902495265.1 uncultured Collinsella sp.
CAAAGTGAGCTCCGCGCTTTGATTCTTCCTGCGGCATCGCTCAGTCCTCTCTCGTGATCGGGGCAACCGTCGCCCCGCAAAATGCAACTAAGTCATCGGGAGCAAGCTCAAGCTGATAGCCACGCTTGCCACCCGAGATAAAAATGGTATCCCAAAGGACGCATGTCTCATCGATCAGCGTCCGGAAGCGTTTTTTCATACCGACCGGGCTGCAACCGCCGCGGACATATCCCGTCGCGGCAAGCAAATCTTTGACATGCATCATGGTCAGCGACTTTTCGCCTGCGGCGCGCGCGGCGGCCTTGAGGTCGAGCTCGTCGGCAACGGGAATGCAGCACACGACATGGTCGTTGGACGGCGTCGTGCAGACCAGGGTCTTAAACCCCTGACCGGGCTCCTCGCCAAGCTGCTCGGAAATCGCGACGCCCAGACCTGACGATTCATCGCCATCGTCTTCGTACGTATGGAGAATATAGGAGATGCCGGCGCTTTCCAGCTCGCGCATCGCATTGGTTTTTGGCGTCTTAACAGCCTTTGCCATGGCACATCCTTTCCCTCGCAGAGCGACGCAAGGATTAAGTATAGGGCCAATTCCGCCGCATATGCCATCTCGACACACAGAAGCGCCACCGAATCAGAAGGAATCGGTGGCGCGTCGGTACTACAACGTCTCTTTACTGCGCGTCGAGCTGCGCCTGACGCTCACGGTCACGCTTGAGCAACGGCGCCAAGAACTTGCCCGTGTAGCTCTGCGAACATGCCGCGACTTGCTCCGGCGTGCCCGAGACCACGACGGTTCCGCCGCCATTGCCGCCCTCGGGGCCCATATCGATCAGGCGGTCGGCGACCTTGATGACATCAAGGTTGTGCTCGATCACCAGAACCGTGTTGCCCGCATCGACCAGGCGCTGCAACACGTCGAGCAGCTGGCGAACATCCTCAAAATGGAGGCCGGTTGTGGGCTCGTCCAAAATGTAGAACGTCTTGCCTGTCTGGCGACGATGAAGCTCCTTGGCGAGCTTCACGCGCTGCGCCTCGCCGCCCGAAAGCGTCGTTGCCGGCTGGCCCAAGCTCACGTAGCCCAGACCCACGTCATATAGGGTCTGCAGTTTGCGCTTAATCTGCGGGATATTCCCAAAGAAAGCCAGTGCTTCGGTGACACTCATGTCGAGCACGTCCGAGATTGTCTTGCCGCGGTAGGTAACCTCGAGTGTCTCGCGGTTATAGCGCTTGCCGCCACATACCTCACAGGGGACATAGATATCGGGAAGGAAGTGCATCTCGATCTTGATCTGGCCATCGCCTTTGCACGCCTCGCAGCGACCGCCGCTTACGTTAAAGGAGAAACGTCCCGGCGAGTAGCCGCGGGCCTTCGACTCCGGCGTGCTTGCAAATAGCGCACGCAGATCATCCCACAGGCCAATATAGGTCGCTGGGTTCGAACGCGGCGTGCGACCGATCGGTGACTGGTCGATATCGATTACCTTATCGATGCACTCGATGCCCTCAATCTTCTTGTACGGCCCCACGGGACGTGTCGAACGATGGATGGCATTCGTAAGCGCGGGCGCAATCGTATCGGCGACCAGGGAGCTCTTGCCCGATCCCGAAACACCGGTAACGACCGTGAGTGTACCGAACTCAATCTTGGCGGTAACGTTTTTGAGGTTGTTAGCGCGGGCACCCGTAATCTTAAGACAGCCGCGGCCGGGCTTGCGGCGCTCATCGGGCACGCGGATCATCCGCTTGCCGGTCAAATAGGCACCCGTCATGGAATCGGGGCACGCCATGATATCGGCAGGCGTTCCCGCAGCGACCACGTGTCCGCCGTTAACGCCCGCACCGGGACCCATATCGATCACGTAGTCGGCAGCGCGAATTGTATCTTCGTCGTGCTCGACGACGATAACGGTATTACCGATATCGCGCAAGCGCTCGAGCGTCTTGATCAGGCGCTCGTTATCGCGTTGGTGAAGACCGATCGACGGCTCGTCCAGAATGTACAGAACGCCCATGAGGCCGGCGCCGATCTGCGTTGCCAGGCGAATGCGCTGGGCCTCACCGCCGGAAAGCGTCGCCGAGGCGCGATCGAGCGTCAGATAGTCGAGTCCGACATCGACCAGAAAACGCAGGCGCTCCAGGATTTCCTTGACAATGCGCCCGCCGATAAACTGCTGACGCTCGGTAAGCTCCAGGCCCTCAAAAAACTCGAGCGACTCGCGACACGACAGGCAGCAGACATCGTAAATGGACTTGCCGCCCACGGTGACGGCAAGCATCTCGGGACGCAGGCGAGCACCGTGACAGCTCGAGCATGGCTCTTCGCGAATGTATTTCTCCAAGCGAGCCCTGGTGTTCTCGTTCGTCGTCTCGTTGTAGCGCTCGTACAGGATGTTGCGTACACCCGAGAACTTAGTGTCCCACTGGCTGCGACGCCCATCGAGCTTTTGATAGTCGACCGAAATCTTCGTGTCGCCCATGCCATCCAAAAACGCACGACGCACCCGCGGGGGCAGGTCCTCCCATGGCGTATCGGCACTCACCTTAAAGTGTTTGCAGACCGCAGCAAAAATCTGCGGATAATAGTTGGAATTGCCGAACAGGCTGCCAAAGACTCCGTCGGCAATCGACTTTGAGGGGTCTTCAATCAGCGCCTCGGCATCGACTGTCTTTTTAAAGCCCAGGCCATCGCACTCGGGACATGCACCATAGGGCGCATTGAACGAGAAATCGCGCGGCTGCAGGTCGTCGATGGAATGTCCGTGCTCCGGGCACGCCAGTGCCAGCGAATACTCCAGCAGCTCGCCCTCGGTTCCCTCGGGAGCGTCGCGGTCGGGCAGCATGTACACGTTCACGTTACCGTGCGCCAGTGCCGTCGCCTGCTCAACGGACTCGGCAATGCGACCCAGGGAGTTCTCTCGAATCACGATACGGTCGACCACGACCTCAATGTCGTGTTTGAACTTCTTGTCCAGGTCGATAGGGTCGTCAAGCGAGCGCACCTCGCCGTCGACGCGCACACGGCTAAAGCCCTCCGCACGCAGGTCCTCAAACAGCTTGGTATATTCTCCCTTGCGCCCACGAACCACCGGCGCCAACACAAACGCGCGACGGCCCTCCCCCGCCGCCAGCACCTTATCGGCGACCTGATCGGTCGTCTGACGCTCGATGACACGACCGCACTCAGGACAGTGTGGCGTTCCCACGCGAGCAAACAGCAGACGCAGATAGTCGTAAATCTCGGTTACGGTGCCAACCGTCGAGCGTGGGTTTTTGGACGTCGTCTTCTGATCGATCGACACAGCCGGCGACAGGCCGTCAATCGAGTCCAGATCGGGCTTGTCCATCTGGCCCAAAAACTGACGCGCATAGCTCGAAAGGCTCTCGACGTAACGGCGCTGGCCCTCGGCATAGATGGTATCGAACGCCAGCGAGCTCTTGCCCGATCCGGAAAGACCGGTTATGACCACGAGCTGGTCACGCGGAATGGAAACATCGATATCACGCAGGTTATGCTCGCGCGCGCCGCGGATAACGATAGAAGAATCAGACATGGAAGCTCCTTGCCTCCTACAACTTCAAATCACACTGACGATGAGTTTAGCGCACTCGACGCGCACAGATGTTCGTAATACAAGATTCGCAGACCTTTTGCGTTGCCTGACGCCGCAGACTGCACGCTCGGTCCGTACTTTCGAATACCCTCGATCGCCTACCACGCATCATGAATGTCTCCCGCTCGCAAACGAGGGTACAATGACGCTCGTGTCACACCGCGGGGCTCCGGCCCCAACATATACAAAGGAGTCAAACATGGGTTGCGAGCACGCACAGGCAGCCGGCGGGCAAACGTCGCCGTCGCAATTTGAGGAGAATACCCTGTCCGAGGTCAAACGCGTCATCGCCGTGCTTTCCGGCAAGGGCGGTGTCGGCAAGTCGTTTGTCACCGGTGCCATCGCCACGGAGCTTTCCCGCCACGGCCACAAGGTCGGCGTCCTCGATGCCGATATTACCGGCCCCTCTATCCCTAAGATGTTCGGCATGAGTGGACGTCACGTCCATGCCCTCGGCAACCTTATGCTGCCCGAAATCTCCGAGCACGGCGTCAAGGTTATGAGCTCTAACCTGCTGCTCCAAAACGAAACCGACCCCGTCCTCTGGCGCGGTCCGGTTATCGCGGGTGCCATCAGGCAGTTCTGGAGCGAAACCTCATGGGGCCCCATCGACTACCTGCTGGTCGACATGCCTCCGGGAACAGGCGACGTCGCGCTCACCGTCTTCCAGTCACTGCCCGTCGACGGCATCGTCATCGTCACGAGCCCGCAGGATCTGGTCTCGATGATCGTCGCCAAGGCGGTCAACATGGCCGAGAAGATGAACGTCCCCATTCTGGGAATCGTCGAAAACATGAGCTATATCGAGTGCCCCGATTGCGGCAAGAAGATCGAAGTCTTTGGCAAGAGCAAGCTCCCCGAGGTCGCCGAGCGTTACAACCTCGAGATCCTGGGGCAGCTTCCCATCAATCCGGCACTCGCCGAAGCCTGCGATAAGGGAGAGGTTGAGACCGCACTGCCCGCACGTATGCTGCCCCAGGCCGTCTCTGCCGTCGAGGCCATTGCCCCGCATGAGACCGCCGAGGCCTAAGTGAACGCAAACGCCTCCTATGACGTCTTGGTAATCGGCGGCGGGGCCTCGGGTCTCGCCGCCGCCATTACGGCCGCACGCGCAGGCAAAAGCGCCTGCATCATTGAGCGCGATGTTGCCTGCGGCCTTAAACTCCTTGCGACCGGCAACGGCCGCTGCAACCTTTCCAACGAATCAATTGATTTCCAACGGTACAACCACCCCGCATTCGTCGAATCCGTCATGGGTCCCCAGCCTGAGCAAGAGCTCGGCAGTTTCTTCTCCTCGCTGGGCATCATGACGACCTCCGAGGAGGGCCGGCTGTATCCGCGCTCCCTTCGTGCCGAATCGGTGCGCGATGCGCTTCTCAACGCTTGCAATCACCTGGATATCACCTTGATCTGTGGAGCAAACGTCGCCTCGGCATTCCAAGCCCCCGAGGGCTGGGCACTCCAAATAGACCGTCCCGCGCGAGCACTCAAGGCAAAAAAGCACGACGACCGAAAATCGGAACTCCGCTCGCTTCGGAAGGCGCTCGCCGACACCCCTCGCACGAACGAGACGCTGCAGGCAAAGGCCGTAATTATCGCTACGGGCGGCAACCCTGCCGACATCGCGAGGACGTTCAATCTTTCCCTCACCCCGCAGCGACCCGTCCTCTGCCCTGTGTCGGCATCGGTCTTCGGCGACCAGGCTGCGCTCAAGACACTGGATGGCCTGCGCGTCCGCGCCCGTTTGACGCTCACCCGCAATCACGAGGAGCTCTGGCGCGAAGACGGCGAAGTGCTCTTCCGAACCTTTGGCATCTCAGGCGTTGCCGCCTTCAACCTCTCCCGTCGCGTCCAGCGCGGCGACACGATTCTGCTCGACGTTTTCCCCGACCTCTCCAAAGACGAGTTGCTCGATATGCTCAACCAGCGAGTTGAGTTGCTCGGCGGCTTTTCGCCCTGCGACCCCCGCTGGCTCGACGGCATGCTCGCCCCGCAGTTCTCACACGTTGTTTGCACCGCATTCGAACAGTGCCACCCCGGGTCGCACGACCCCATCCATCTGGTCTCAATCCTCAAGCACTTTAAGCTGCTCGTCGAGGGAACGACAGAGGGGCGTTCGGCCCAGGTCACGCGCGGCGGCGTGTCCATCGAGAGCGTCTCAGCTCCCAACCTCTGCGTGAGCAACGCGGCAGGCGCCCCACTTTACATCTGTGGCGAGGCGCTCGACATCGATGCCGATTGCGGCGGTTTCAACCTTGCGTGGGCTTGGATCTCGGGTATTCGCGCTGCAAGCAGCCTATAGCCGCGCAGTCTATAATCAAAACGCATTCGGGCCGTCTGGGACACCGGGCGGCCTCTTTCTTGCATCTAAGGAGACCTCGATGATCGAAATCACCCAAGTCCACGCGTCACTCGATGAGGCCGGCGACGAAGCCGCCTGCCTTGCTATTGGTAGACGCGCCGTCAAACGAGCCCTGCGATGCGAGGATTCCCAGATTAAAGCCATTGAGCTCCATCGCAAGTCAATCGACGCCCGTAAAAAACGAGATGTCCATTTTATTTTGAGCTTTCGAGTTGAGCTGACAAGCTCCCGACTCGAGCAGGAGGTGGTCGACCGCGTCGCCGAGCGCGACCGCTCGCGCATCCGCATGGTAGAC
>CABUWR010000082.1 GCA_902495265.1 uncultured Collinsella sp.
CTCTTGCCGCCCAGCTCAAGCGTCACGGGCGTGAGGTTTTTGCTCGCGCGCTCCATGACGAGCTTGCCGACCGGAACGCTACCGGTAAAGAAGATCTTGTCCCAGCATTCATCGAGCAGCGCCTCATTCTCGGCACGCCCGCCTTCGACGACCGTCACCAGGCACGGATCAAATGCTTCCTCGCAAATCTGTCTGAGCACCGCGCTCGAAGCCGGCGCATAGGCACTCGGCTTGATGACCACGGTGTTACCCGCGGCGAGCGCGCCGGCGAGCGGCTCGAGCGTCAGCAAAAACGGGTAGTTCCACGGAGCCATGATGAGCGTGACGCCATAGGGCACGGCTTGCGTCTTGCACACGCTCACGGCATTGGCAAGGTCGCACGGACGTAGTCGCGGACGACTCCATCGAGCCACATGAGCGATCTGATGACGAATCTCGGAAAGCGAGGTGCCGATCTCGCACATATATGCCTCGTCATGCGACTTACCCAAATCGGTCTTGAGCGCATGGGCAATATCGGCCTCGTGCGCCCATACCGTATCGCGCAGGCGCACGAGGGCGCGACGTCGAGCATCGACATCAAACGTGGCGTGCGTCTTAAAATAGGCGCGCTGCTCGCCGACAATGCGCGCGATTTCCTCGGTATTCATGGACCCTCCTAGTTCTCGTCCTCAAACATACCACCTGCAACAACTTCGTACATATGCTCGAGCTCCAGGCGGTCCATTAAAAGAGGAACGGGGTACAGGGGATTGGCCTCGGCATCGGCATGCGCCGCCATTTCGGGAATGTCGGAGCGGCGAATACCCGCTACATATTTGGGGATTCCCAGGGCGGCGTTCATGCGGTCGACCCAATCGATAAAGGCCTCGGCCGCAAGACTGTCCCGCGCGGTAGCCGGCGCAATGCCCGCCATGCGAGCAAGATCGGCAAGCTTGGGGGCGGCGGCGTCACCATAAGCGCGAAGCATATGCGGCAGGATGATCGCGTTGGCTAAACCGTGCGGAATTCCGTATCGGCCGCCCAGGCTGTGTGCGATGGCATGAACGTATCCAACATAGGAGCGCGTAAAGGCAACGCCCGCCTTATACGCCGCCGAAAGCATATTGCGGCGCGCACGCATGTCGTTGCCATGCTCATAGGCCTCTAGCAAATTGTCGCGGATGAGCTGGACCGCCTGACGCGCCATCTTGCGCGTGTAGGGCGTGGTGCTACGGCCGATAAAGGCCTCGACAGCATGCGTCAGGGCATCCATGCCCGTCTGCCCCGTAATGGAGGCTGGCAACGCGCGCGTAAACTCGAGGTCGTGGACCGCAAAGCGCGGGATAAGCACAAAGTCGTTAATGGGATACTTGTAGTGTGTCTCGTCATCGGTGATAACCGCCGCGAGCGTGACCTCGCTTCCCGTGCCTGCCGTGGTGGGAACGGCGATGAGCAGCGGCAGACGACGGTGGACGCGCAGCAGGCCGCGCATCTTGTTGATGGGCTTGTTTGGCTGCACAATGCGCGCCCCCACACCCTTGGCGCAATCCATGGCCGAACCGCCACCAAAGCCGATAATGGCCTGGCAGGCGCGCTCTCGATACAGGGACGCCGCTTCTTCCACGTTTGAGACCGTGGGGTTCGCACGCGTTTCGGCATAGACCGCAACGCCAATTCCCTTGGACGCGAGCGCTGTCTCGAGCGGTGCCGTGAGCCCCAGACGGGCAATACCAGGGTCTGTCACGATAAGGACCTTCTGGATCGAGCGCTTTTGAAGCACCGCGGGCACATCCTCGGCATGCTCCAAAATGCGTGGCTCGGTATAGGGCAGGATCGGCAATGCAATGCGAAAAACCGTCTGATATGTTCGGCACCAGGCGCGGCGGGCTAGATGCATAAAGGAAGCTCCTTCATTTGTTGATAGGTCAACATTTGCTCGCCCGATTGTACTCAGCAGAGATCGCAGACGGCCTACCAATCGTTAATCAATCAACATCTTCATATCTCAAAATTGTTTTATTAAAAATCATTCCTAATAGGCTTCACATTTGGTTGCATTTATGGATAATAGAACTCGTCAAGACGCACGTCCGGAGAGGGCCCTTACGGGACCGGACGAGCGCGCAATCGCCATCGATCGAAAGGATCGAATCATGAAGTTTGTTTGCCCCGTTTGCGGTTATGTGGAAGAGTTCGACGGCGACCAGCTGCCCGAGGATTTTAAGTGCCCCCAGTGCGGCGTTCCCGGTTCTCGTTTCCTGAAGCAGGAGGAGGGCCAGCTCGAGTGGGCTGCCGAGCACGTCGTGGGCGTCGCCAAGATGGAGGGCGTCTCCGAGGACATCGTTGCCGACCTGCGCGCCAACTTTGAGGGCGAGTGCTCCGAGGTCGGTATGTACCTGGCCATGGCTCGCGTCGCTCATCGCGAGGGCTATCCCGAGATCGGCCTGTACTGGGAGAAGGCTGCCCACGAGG
The DNA here is from genome assembly GCA_902495265.1 of uncultured Collinsella sp. Classification (GTDB taxonomy): domain Bacteria; phylum Actinomycetota; class Coriobacteriia; order Coriobacteriales; family Coriobacteriaceae; genus Collinsella. Next base: position 2,455 of record CABUWR010000082.1, read on the forward strand.
AGGCCGAGCACGCCGCCAAGTTCGCCGAGCTCCTGGGCGAGGTCGTGACCGACTCCACCAAGAAGAACCTCGAGATGCGCGTTGAGGCCGAGAACGGCGCCACCGCCGGCAAGACTGATCTTGCCAAGCGCGCCAAGGCCGCTGGCCTCGATGCCATCCACGACACCGTGCACGAGATGGCTCGCGACGAGGCCCGCCACGGCAAGGCTTTCGCCGGCCTGCTCAAGCGCTACTTTGGCTAAGCCAGCCGCCTGAGAGACAATCTCTAGCTCGATAAGGCCCGAACCGCACGGTTCGGGCCTTTTTCGTGCCTCACGAACTTGTTAACTCCCTGAAATAGGACCGCCTTCGGCATCGGTTTCTCGTCAAAAACTAAGTGAGTAGACTTTTTGGAACTTGCCGAGCACACCATCCATATTGCTTTATAAAGCCGCAGGTAAATGACTTGTTGCAAAACGGCTTGGTCGCCAAAGCGCCAAAAGTCTACTCACTTAGAACCGCAGCCGTCCACGATTGAGCTGTTTTGCGTCTAACGGGCATCTTTCCGTCGATTACTCCCAATTTTGTCCAGTCAACGAATAGTTCAGACCTGAGTAATGTCTCAGCCCTTTGCTCATCTGAGCTTTTATCACGATATTCAGCATCGAGCATCCTGCATACGGCCTTAACGATCGCGCGGAATCTATCCTCATCGGATATCTGTCTGTGTGTCAGGAGAAGTACATCGTAGCCCATGGCCTGAAGGGCCGTCATGCGATCGGCGTCACGCAAGCCATCCCCCGCGCGTCCGTGCGAGGCCTTTCCCTGACATTCAATGGCCACCTGTCGCCTGCCGTCCGGCGAAGAAAGTAGCAGGTCAATATATACACGGGACTTTCCCACAATCGCTCGAGCACTTGTGCTTAACGTCACTTCGACATTGAGCTCTATACCGCAAAACCCTTCGCCTCCCAGGGCTCGCGGCAGCCCGAGCAACAAATACGCCTCGACCTCAAAAGGCGACGCGGCACCCACTGGGACGAGTTGCGATACCGCCATAAATCTATTGCCGTAACGCATCCCGCAAACATCTGAACAAAAACGGTCAAGGTCTCCGCCCAAAACCAAAGCGTCTCGACGCCATAAATTTGAAGTGGCGCCGTCCTCGGACGGGCAGCGCACCCAACCGAACGTTGTCGAAATCGCGCCCGAATCAATTGCACGCGTAAGCTCCGCCTCAAGTGCCGCCGGCAGAGCGCACACCGCAAACAAGCCACACATCTCCGCCAATACCAAAAGAAGCTGAAGATCCGTCAGATGCCGCGACATGATGAATGCCGTCAGTAGTGGAGACGTAATCAAAAATCCATGCTCCGTTTCCAGCACAGATTCCCTGGGGGGGCTCACCAAGAAACAGCCGCTGTCTAATGCTGGCAGGACAAGTCCGTTTGTTTCTCGTCCGAACCAATGTATACAACGGAAAGCCGAGCGCAACCGCAGCCGTCGGGTTACGGGCGAGGTCATATCGCTGCCGGTCTTCTTCCGGCCGTGGAAGCGGCGGACACAAAGCGCGGACCTGAGGAGGCAAACGCCAGTATCTAAAAGCCGATATGTCACAAAGTAAATCCTTCATAGGCACAGGAAAACACGAATTTCAACCCAGCCTGTCTCACATTGGGGCGAACGCACCAAAAATGGCACCGAACGGACTGTTAAGTTTTCAACAGCCCTCCCCAACTGGCCAAAAGCTTGCCAAAAGCTGGACGAAGCCCTGTTGAAAACCCCATTTTTTTCTTATGCAGAAACTTTGCGCGGCAAGTGAGTAGACTTTTTTGAACATCCCGAGCAGGCCGGTCATCCTGCTTTTCAAAACCGCAGGTAGATAGCTTGTTACAAAACTGCCTGGTCGCCAAAGTTCCAAAGGTCTACTCGCTTAGGTTGCAGAGTGCCCCCATGAGCTGCAATTCCAAGGTATTAAGCACTTTTGGACTCAAATCGTCATACTGAACAAGAATTTGAGTTGAGTTTTCAGGGACAGATGCGCCATCGGCACACCAATAGCAGTCACTGACATCGACGAACGGGATACCCGAGCGCGTGAGGGCCCGCACAAAAGAGCTTCCACCCGCTCCGCGCTCTGCAGCCACGGTGCAGTAAAGGCCCGCGTCTGCATGCTCGATCGAGACCTCCCCTGCCGGGAACGCTTTCCGTACAAGCGCCGCCAGGCCATCGCGCGCCTCGCGAGCGCGCACGCGCACGCGGTTCACATGTCGCTCGTAATCACCCGATTCCAGCAAACGAGCCAAAGCGACCTGGTCGACAGAACTCACCGACGAGGCATAGAAACCAAGGTTGCACCTAAACCGCTCCATCAGCTCATCGGGCAACACCATGTACGCTAGACGCAACGCCGATGAAAGGCTCTTCGAAAACGTGTTGGTATAGATAACCGACTGGGCGGCGTCGATTGACGCGAGCGCGGGAATCGGCTTGCCGGCAAGGCGAAACTCACAATCGAAGTCGTCTTCGATGAGATACCGGCCCGGCTGCTCGGCTGCCCAGCTGAGCAGCGCGTAGCGACGCGCAATGCTCGTCACAAGGCCGGTCGGATACTGATGGGACGGCATCAAGTGAAGGACATCGGTCCCGCTTTTCTGCAGAGTGCTCAAGTCCACGCCCTCATCATCCAACGGGATATGTCGAACGTTGCAGCCCATAGCCTGATAGATGCGCGTCAGGCGCAAATAGCCCGGGTCCTCAACGGCATACACCCTGTCGGCTCCAAGCAGCTGAACCAACATGGTATCGAGCAGCTGGGCGCCCGCGCCGATAACAATGTTGTTGGGGTCGACATTCATACCCCTTGTCCCGCGCAGATGATGAGCAATCGCGCGTCGTAGCCGAGCGGTGCCCTGTGCTGGCGCAGGTGAAAAGATCTCGCGTTCGTCTTCGGATGCCAGCGTCGCCCGCAGTGCGCTTTGCCAAAACCGCGCCGCCTCCAAAGCGGAAGGAGAAAGCGCATCAAATCGCTCGACCTGCCCGTTGATATCATGCGCGCTGGGGCCCACAGAGACGGCATCTCGGTCGATACCCTCCGCAGCCGAAGCCAAAACCGGTGCATCCGGAAGCTCGCAAGCGTAATAGCCACGACGCGGCATTGAACAAATATAGCCCTCGGCAAGTAACTGGCTATATGCATTCTCGATGGTAATGACACTGATTCCCAGATGACTGGCAAAGGCACGCTTAGACGGAAGATGCTCCCCCGCCGCAATGCGTCCAGCAACGATATCATCTCGAATTTGCTGGTAAACATACTCATAGAGCGATGCTCCGCCGCGTTTTTCCAAATTGTAGTCAAGCATGAGCCTATCACCTGACCTTATTAAGTCATTCAATCTGGTATTAGTCTGACCTTGTCATTATCTCGAAATCTGAGTATTTCGCCATACCCAGCTCCCCGATAGGATGTTCCGTCAAGCAATGCACATGCCAACCAAGGGAGCAACCATGGCAGAACAGACCAGCAAGGCCGATCGCGTCAAACTCAATCGCGAGCTCGCGCAGATGCTCAAGGGCGGCGTCATCATGGACGTCACCACGCCCGAGCAGGCACGCATCGCCGAGGAGGCGGGCGCCTGCGCCGTCATGGCACTCGAGCGCATCCCGGCCGACATCCGTGCCGCAGGCGGCGTCTCGCGCATGAGCGACCCCAAGATGATCAAGGGCATCCAGGAGGCCGTCTCCATCCCCGTCATGGCCAAGTGCCGCATCGGTCACATCGTCGAGGAGCAGGTCCTTC
>CABUWR010000083.1 GCA_902495265.1 uncultured Collinsella sp.
CCCGTCTTGCCTTGCGCGTAACTGGCTGAATTGATTTTGATTGGAGCTGTTCCTATGTCCCAAGAGTTAACTCGGGTGATTGTTACTACTGATATGGAAGTCGACGATATGAACTCGCTCGTTCATTTGGCTCTGTATCTTAATGTGCTTGATGTTCAGGCTGTGGTGTATACGGCTTCGCAGTATCACTTTCTTGGGGATGGCGTCCATACGCTCGGCGAGGTAAATTCGCATTGGCGGACCAAAGGGCGTCGCTCTTATGAGTGGGCTATTGTGCCTCATGAGCCCGATCCGCTGGCCGGGGAGCTTCGTGAATATCGACCGTTTCCCGAGCATTGGATCGAAAGTCTCTGGAGTAATGAGTATGCCCAGGCTTGGCCGCAGCTCAACGCCAACGCCGCTGCTGCCGGCGAACCGTCCTTCCCCACGCCCGCTCAGATGATTGAGCGCACCCATGTGGGCAACGTCGCCTTTGAGGGCGATGTGCGCGAGGAAACATCAGGTTCGCGCGTCATCGCCGACGCCATCATGGACGATGATCCGCGTACGTTATGGCTGCTCAGCTGGGGTGGCATGAACACCATAGTTCGCGCCCTCATGAGCATTGCCGAGCGTTATCGCGCCACGCCCGAATGGCCCGCCGTGCAGCAGCGGGTCTATCAGAAGGTGCGCGTGATGGGCGTTGCCGATGGCATAGGGCAGGACAACTCATGGCTCGACCATGGGCGCGAGCTCTTTCCCGAGCTCATCTTTTGGCGCGTGCCCTATATGTATGGCGGCTATGTCGACGCCAAGATGGCGCAGCCCGATTCGCTGCCGCTGTTTCAGGCTCCCTGGCCCGAGCAAAACCTCACGCAGGAAAACGGCCTCCTTATGGCCCGCTACATGCTCTATGGCGATGGCAGGGCTTACGAAAACGAACCCGAGCGATTCCAGTTTGGCAAGCATGCCCATCTGGATTGGGGCCTAGAGGGCATGCCCGCGATGCAGTTTGAGCGCGGCGACTTTATGGCCGAAGGCGACAGCATGACCTACATTCCACTACTGCCGTTTGGCCTGCGCGGTATCGATGACCGCAACTTCGATACACTGCTCGGCCGTATGTTTCTTGATGGGCATCCCGATTCGGACGCACCCGCCGGTTTTGCCGCCATCGGCACGCCCATAGACGGCAACCCCAATCCCTACCTGCGCGCCTATCAGGAAGACTTTGCCGCCCGCGCGCAATGGTGCGCCCATGATCCGGCAGCGTGTTCGCATCCGGCACATGTTGCCGAGGTCACGGCCGACCGCAGCGCCGCAGCCGGTGAGCGTGTCGTCCTTGCAGCGGCCATCGTCGACCCCGACGGCAAGGGCTTCGATGCACATTGGGATGTCGCCATGGACCCGTCGAGCTATGCAGGCGACCAAGATTTGTCGCTATGGCAAGAATGCACGGTTGGCGCCGCTTTCATCGTGCCCGCCGACGCGCAGCCCGGTGACCGCTTTGTGCTCACCTTCACCGTGCAGACGCGCACCGAGCGCCCCTGCAGCCGCTACGCCCAGGTCGCCGTGACCGTGGCATAGCGAGCGGCAGACCCCGCATTCGGCATGGAGTGTCCCCAACTGCCACTCATGTAAGTACGTCCCCAATGAGTAGAGTGTCCCCAACTGCCGCTCATTTAAGTGCGTCCCCAATGAGTGGCCGAAGAGTGTCCCCGGCGACTAGTCGTTTAAGAACGTCCCCAACGACTGGTCAAAAATGGGCCATGTGTCCCAGTTGTGGAGACTCCTTGAGCCGTCTGGGTATCGTGAAAGATCGCGCACTCCCCCATCATCAAAAGTGACACACGCTACCTGTTGATGGGAGGCAGCCATGGGCTTCTTTGACAAGATGTTCGAGAAGAAAGAGTGCGCGATTTGCGGTACCGAGCTGGGACTTCTAGGTAAGACAAAAATCAATGAAGGCTACCTGTGCAAAGAGTGCGCCGGCAAGCTCTCCCCCTACTTCCACGGCTATCGCTCCAGCACCGCGGACGATATCCGCGAGCAACTCGCCTACCGCGAGGCTAATGCCGAGCGCCTGGCCTCGTTCAACCCCACGCGCACGCTCTCTGCCGGGCGCACCAACATCATGCTCGACGAGGACGCGGGCCTGCTGATCATCACCTCGCAGAGCCGCTGGCGCGACGCCAATCCCGACATCATTGAGTTCTCGCAGGTGCTCGGCTGCGATATGGATATCGACGAGCATCGCACCGAGATCTATCGCGAGACCAAGGACGGCGAGCGCGAGAGCTATAACCCGCCGCGCTACGACCTGGATTACGACTTTAATCTGACCATCCACGTCAACACGCCGTACTTTACCGAGATCAACCTGCGCGTAAACGACTCCACCATCGAGCAGCGCGGTTCCATCGAATACCGCGAGGCCAAGCGCCAGGCAACCGAGGTCCGCGACGCGCTGGTGCAGCTGCGTCAGGAAACGCGCGACAGCGTCGTGGCCGCCAAGGCCCCCAAGACCGCGGTCACCTGCCCCTTCTGCGGAGCCACCACCATTCCCGATGCCAGCGGGCGCTGCGAATACTGCGGCGGCGCCATCGGCGCATAGTCTCCGGCACGGAAAGGACCGATCATGGCCTTCGAGAGTGTCAACTATCAGTGCCCCGCGTGTGGCGGCCCCCTTCACTTTGCCAGTGCCGAGCAAAAGCTCGTCTGCGACTACTGCGATTCGCGTTTTGAAGTCGGAGAAGTCGAGGCCCTCTATCGCGAGCGCCAGGACAAGGCAGATGCCAAAGCCGATGCCGCAGCCGCGGTCCCCAAGCCTGCTGTCGACGATGCCGTGCAGGAGCTGGCTCAAAACGCCGGCTACATCTGCTCGTCGTGCGGCGCCGAGCTCGTGTCCGACGGCACCGTCGCCGTCACCACCTGCCCGTACTGCGGCAACCCCGCCGTGGCACCCGGCCAGCTCTCGGGCGATTTCTCACCCGACCTGGTGATCCCGTTTAAGCTCGAGCGCGACGACGTTATGGCCGCACTCAAGGAGCACTATAAGGGCAAGATCCTACTGCCCAAGAGCTTTGTCACCGGCAACCATATCGACGAAGTCCAAGGCGTTTACGTGCCGTTTTGGCTTTACGGCGCCCGCGTAGACGGCGAAGTGTGCTTTGATGCGACCAACGAGACCGTGACTGAGGAATCCGATCGCACCGTCACGACCACCGACCACTACGACGCCTACCGCAGGGGCAATATCTCGTTTGAGCGCGTACCCGTCGACGGATCGTCCAAGATGCCCGACGGCCACATGGACGCCATCGAGCCGTTTGACTACGACGCGCTGCGCCCGTTCTCGGTCGCGTATATGCCCGGCTACATCGCCAACCGCTACGACGAGGATTGCGAGACCTGCAAGGCGCGTGCCGAGCGCCGCATGGAGGAGAGCACGATCTCGGCCCTGCGCGAGACCGTCGTCGACGAATATGACGATGCCACGGTCGAAAGCAAGCAGCTCGACTACACCTGGGAAGACAGCGACTACGCCCTGTTTCCCGTGTGGATGCTTTCCACCTCGTGGAACGGCAAGAGTTATCTGTTTGCCATGAACGGCCAGACCGGCCGCATGGTCGGCGAGCTTCCCTGCTCCAAGCCCAAGCTCGCTATCGCCTCGGTGCTGTTCTTTGTGATCGGGTTTGTCCTCTCCCAGATTCTCTTTATGGGCGAGAACGCCTTCGATCCGGATTACCTCACCTTTGATGTCGAGGGCATCCTCATCAACATCGTCGCGCCGCTGATCATCGTAATCATCGCAGACGTGCTGCTAGTGGGCCAGCTCAAGACAGCCAACGAGGCCACCCACGCCGATTACTACTGCGGAGACCTCGACCTGACCGAGAAGCACGACACCTTCAGCCACACCGAGACCACCGTTGTCATGAAGGACAACAAGGACGATTAGCCATTCTGACCAATACCACCCGGCCTTTGACGAGAAAGGAAGATCACCATGGGACTCTTAAAAGCTGGATTGGGTGCTGCCGGCGGCGTCATGGCCGACCAGTGGAAGGAATTTATCTATTGCGAATCGATGCCCGCTGACGTCTTGGCCTGCAAGGGCAGCAAGCGCACCGGCGGCCGCAGCTCCAACACGCGCGGCGAGGACAACGTCATCTCCAACGGCTCGGTCATCGCCGTCAACGACGGCCAGGGCATGCTCGTGGTGCAAAACGGCAAGATCATCGAGGTCGCGCTGGAGCCTGGCGAGTTTGTCTTTGACACCGGCAGCGAGCCGAGCGTCTTTAGCGGCAACCTGGGCGACTCCATCAAGGAGACGTTCGCCAATATCGGCAGCCGCTTTACCTTTGGCGGCGACGCGGGCAAAGACCAGCGCGTCTACTTTATCAACACCAAGGAGATCATCGGCAACAAGTACGGCACCGCCTCGCCCGTGCCCTTCCGCGTGGTCGATAACAACATTGGCCTGGACGTCGACATCTCCGTGCGCTGCAACGGCGAGTATTCGTACCGTATCACCAACCCGCTGCTGTTCTACACCAATGTGTGCGGCAACGTGACCGATAGCTATACGCGCGATAAGATCGACAGCCAGCTTAAGTCCGAGCTGCTCACCGCCCTGCAACCCGCCTTTGCCAAGATCTCGGAAATGGGCATTCGCTACAGCGCCATCCCCGGTCACACCACCGAGCTCGCCCGCGCGCTCAACGAGGTCCTCTCTGCCGACTGGCGTGACCTGCGCGGCGTCGAGATCGTGAGCTTTGGCGTCAACTCCATCGCCGCCTCGCAAGAAGACGAGCAGATGATCAAGGACCTGCAGAAGGCCGCGGTCATGCGCGATCCCACCATGGCAGCCGCCAACATCGCCAGCGCTCAGAGCGATGCGATGCGCGCTGCGGCGGCCAACCCCAACGGCGCGATGGCCGGCTTTATGGGCATGGGCATGGCAGGTGGCATGGGCGGCATGAACGCCAGCCAGCTGTTCGCCGCCGGCCAGGCACAGCAGCAGGCCGCTCCGCAGCCGGCTCCGGCTCCCGCCCCCGCACCGGCTCCCACCGCCGCACCTGCGGCCGGAGCATGGACCTGCAGCTGCGGTGCCACCAACACCGGCAAGTTCTGCTCCGAGTGTGGCAGTCCCGCGCCCGCCCCGGCACCGGCCAAGTGGTTCTGCCCCAACTGCGGTAGCGAAAACGGCGGCAAGTTCTGCAGCAACTGCGGAACGCCCCGGCCCTAACCCCTTTATCTGGTAATTGGCGGGGAGGTCCGCCACCCCCGCATTTGCTTCTATGGGTTTCGTTCGATAAAGGAGGACACCATGAAGACAACGTTCAAAAAGTCCGTACTCGCATTTCTGACATGCGTCCTGGCGCTCGCCTTTGCCCTGACGGGCTGCAGCGGCGGCGGCAAAGACCCCAAGGCCAACTTCGTCGGCAGCTGGCAGTACTCGGGTGGAACCTTGGACGGCGAAGAGCTCACCGATGAGTACATGGATATGCTCAAGGAGTGGGGCCTCAACTGTATCCTGATCCTCGACGAAGACGGCACGGGCGTCCTCGACATGTTCCTTGAGGTCGCCGACCTGAAATGGGAGGCCAAGGACGCCACCACCGTAACGATCACCGCCGAAGACGAGTCATACGACCTGAAGCTCAAGGACGACAAGCTCGTCCTCGAGGTGGATGGCGACAAGCTTATCTTTACGAAGTCCGACAAGGATCTGTCCGGTACGGTGAAGAAGGATCGCGAGGCGGCCGAGAAGGAAGAGGAGATCGATGAGGCCGTCGAAGACGACGATGTCCAGAGCGTCGAAATCTCCCCCGCCGTCACCGTCGCCGATGACGATCTGTGCACCATCACCATCGCCGAGAAGTTCAAGGACGACTGGGGCGACATCGGCTTTGTCGTCAACATCACCAACAAGAGCGACAAGGACCTGACCTTCTACGCTCCTTCCGGCAAGACCAACGTCAACGGCACCATGAAGGAACCCTGGTTCTCGGCTCACCTGATGCCCGGCACCAACGCCACCGAGGAATTCACGTTCTCGAACGGCGAGCTTGACAGCCTTGACGACCTGGTCAACACGACCATCGGCATCGACGCCTATCTGACCGATTCCTACGAGGACGTCGCCTCCTACAGCGCAACCATCGCGTAACGGCAGACCACGACAGC
>CABUWR010000084.1 GCA_902495265.1 uncultured Collinsella sp.
CCCCCCCCCCGAACGCTTTTTGTGGTTACATCCACAGTACACGCTCCAAGGGTGTCAAAGGCTGTCACAAGTGCGCCGCAACCCGGCAGGCAGGCGCGGCGCGCATGACAATAATCATACCTGTTGATAAAAAAGTTACCACGCCCAGAGTGTCAAATGTTGAGCAACAAAATTTAATCCGGTTAACGGTCATTTTCGCAGCTCAGAAGCTTTGACGAGGTCGCCCCAAATCACACTTGCCAGACAACCGCGCTTACGAATGCAGGCACGCACACGCCCAACGCCATCCTCCGCTACACTCAACATAGAGTTATACATATGATTCTATGTAAGGAGTTTCATATGCCTGTCGTAAAGCCTATTTCTGATCAGACGCGCGCGCTAACTACCATTCAGGAACGCGAAGATCACATTCAACGTACCATCGCTCATGGCTACGACGACCTCGCCAACGGTCGTGTGCGCCCCTGGAAACAAGCGAAGGCCGAGGCGGATCGGATGCGAGCCATCAGGTAAGGTCACCCCTCCCCCATGTAACCATCCTGTAAATCATAGCAGCGCACTCGGGTTTTACCGTGATGCGGTCGCGCCTGGCGCTCCACTGTGCTAAAGTATCCCGAACGTTCAAACGACTATGAGGGGGAACTAGAAGATGGCACGTGTGCACAACTTCTCAGCTGGCCCGGCCGCACTGCCTACAAGCGTGCTCGCCGAGATCGCCGACGAGATGATGGACTACCGCGGTTGCGGCATGTCCGTGCTCGAGATGAGCCATCGATCTAGCATGTACCAGCAGATCATCGATGACGCCGAGGCAACCCTGCGCCGCCTGCTGAGCATCCCCGACAACTACCGTGTCCTGTTTTTGCAGGGCGGCGCCACACTGCAGTTTGCGGGCATCCCAATGAACCTCATGCGCCGCGGCCGCGCCGGCTACGTCGTGACCGGCAACTTTGCCAACAAGGCGTACAAAGAGGCCGCCAAGTACGGCGAGGCCGTGCTGCTCGCGAGCTCCGAGGACACCAACTTCGACCGCATCCCCGACATGGCCGACATCAACGCGCGCATTGCCGCCGAGGCCGCGGGCGGCGGGCTCGACTACGTCTACATCTGCCAGAACAACACCATCTTTGGCACCATGTTCCACGAGCTGCCCGATTGCGGCGACGTGCCGCTGGTCGCCGATGTCTCGAGCTGCTTCCTGTCGCAGCCGCTCGACGTTGAGCGCTACGGGCTCATTTACGCCGGCGCGCAGAAAAATGCCGGCGCCGCGGGCGTCACCGTGGTTATCGTGCGCGACGACCTGATCGCCGAAGGCCCCTCCTTTGCGCAGACTCCGCAGTATCTGGACCTTAAGACCCAGGCCGCCAAGGGTTCCATGCTCAACACGCCCAACACCTTTGGCATCTACGTGTGCGGCAAGGTGTTCCGTTGGGTTGAGCAGACCGGCGGACTTGCCGCCATGGCCGAGCGCAACTGGGCCAAGGCCAACCTGCTCTACGACCTGCTCGAGAACAGCAAACTATTCCACGGCACCGCGCAGACAGACAGTCGCTCCATCGCCAACGTCACCTTTCGCACCGGCGATGCCGAACTCGACGCGGCCTTTGTCGCAGGCGCGGCCGATCACCAGATTCAAAACGTCAAGGGCCATCGCCTCGTCGGCGGCATGCGCGCCAGCGTGTACAACGCCGTCACCATGGAGGACGTGCAGGCGCTGGCCACGTACATGAAGGACTTCGAAGCGCAGCATAGTTTGAGTCCGCGATCTAACTAGCCCGCAACACGCGGGCCGACCAGCCACATCAGACCACTCTGTTTAGATCAAAACCTGCTAAGGAGTTTTTCCATGCGCAAGATTAAGACCATCGACGACATCACTAAAGACGGCAAAGTCGAGTTTGGCGAGGGCTACGAGTTTGTAAGCACCGCCGAGGAGGCCGACGCGATCCTGATGCGCTCGACCGACCTGCACGGCTACGAGCTGCCCGAGGGCATCCGCGCCATCGCCCGATGCGGCGCCGGCGTCAACAACATCCCCGTCGAGGAGTACGCCAAGAAGGGCGTCGTCGTCTTTAACTCCCCCGGCGCCAACAGCAACGCCGTCAAGGAGCTCGTCCTGGGCATGCTGGTGCTCTCGAGCCGCGGCGTAGTGCAGTCGATGAACTGGGTGCGCGACAACGCCGACGACCCCGAGATCCAGGTCGATGCCGAGAAGGCCAAGAAGGCCTTTGTGGGCCGCGAGCTCAAGGGCAAGCGCATCGGCGTCATCGGTCTGGGCAACGTGGGCTCCAAGGTCGCCAATGCCTGTGTCGATCTGGGCATGGACGTCTACGGCTATGATCCGTTCATTTCCGTCGAGCACGCGTGGGTGCTGAGCCGCGAGGTGCAGCGCGTGGGCACGCTCGAGGACCTCTGCCGCGGCTGCGACTACCTCACCGTGCACGTGCCCAGCAAGGCCGACACCATCGGCATGATCAGCACCGAGCAGATCAACCTGCTGGCACCCGACGCCGTGCTCATCAACTACGCACGCGAAACCATCATTGACGAGGACGCCGTCGACGCCGCCCTGCGTGCGGGTAAGCTCAGCTGGTTTAGCTGCGACTTTGCCACGCCCAAGACCGTCAAGATGCCCAATACGTTTATCACCACGCACTCGGGCGCCGGCACTGGCGAGGCCGAGGCCAACTGCGCCGATATGGCCATCAGCGAGCTCAAGGATTACCTGGAGAACGGCAACATCGTCCACTCCGTTAATTACCCCGCCTGCAGCATGGGCAAGGCGCGCGCCGCGAGCCGCATCGCCTGCCTGCACGCCAACGTGCCCAACATGATCGGCCAGATCACGGCCATTCTTGCCAAGGACAACGCCAACGTGCAGCGCATGACCAACGAGTCCGCCGGCGAGAACGCCTACACCATGTTCGACACCGACGAGCACCTGGACAGCAGCACCATCGAGGCGCTCAAGCAGATTCCGTCGATGTATCGCGTGCGCGTGATCAAATAGCGCCGGCCCAAGCCTGCCAGGCAGGTCACGAAGCCCATTCGGCCCCCGTTTTCACGAAACGGGGGCCTTTTCGTTGCTCAGACTGGTTTTGAAAATGCTACCCAGAATAAGTTTTTTCGGATAATCGACAGTCCCACCCAAATCACTGAGCACACCTGCTTTGATAAACACCTTTATCAGGGGCTTTAGTAGGTAAATATCAATCTCTATATACCATATCCAAGTTGACTGTCTATTTTCCGAAACAACTTGTTCTGAGTAGCATTATTAAAGCCCTTCCAAGGCGAAACTGAAGCCTTTTTTGCGCCCAAAACTCTAGCTCGCGCGACCGTTTTCCACCCGCACGACTACATTCCCGCCCAATCGATAAAAATCTCCTCACGAAGCCGCCGTTCGAGCTCCTGCTGCCGCGGTGTCTTGTCTTTCAACGGCGCATCGAGATAGGACATGATGAGTTCCATCACCACGCGGAAGGCATCGGAGTCGGCCAGCTGACCATAAGTCATCAGAACGACGGGATATCCCATCGCTTGCAGGGCAGTCGTTCGATCGGAGTCCGCGATCTTGGATTCTATGGATCCGTGAATAGCTTTACCTTGGCATTCAACAAGGCACTCTCGGCTGCCGTCCTTATTTGCCAGCAGGATATCGGCATAGCGCCTATCAAGTCCCGAAATCAGGCGGGCGCTGCGCGTCATACGAATCTCAACGTTATTGGTAAGGCGCAGCCCTTCGCCGCCGCGCAACCTCGTAAGGCCAAACAGCATCGAAGCCTGGACCTCGAGCGGCGATGCTGCCACCCCCGTAATGCATTTCGCGGCTCGTATGAACGATTTAGCACCGCGGAGTCCCTGGATCTTATTGGCGAACTCCGTAAGTTCAGAGAGCTCGATCAAGGGAGGTCGTTTCCACAAGTCTGTTGGATTCCCCGAGACATCCTTTACGTTTTCCCAGCCCGACCGTGCGTCACCCCACCGGCCCCCATATGCCTGCTCAAGCGCCAACTTTACCTGAGGCACAATCTTGCACACGGCAAAGGTGCCGCACATCTCATACATGCACATGATTAAACGCTCGTTTGAAACCGAGGAGGCCAGGGTCAGCAGGGTAAAGAGCGGGGACGCGACATCAAGGCCAAACTCTGTCTGCCGCACGGAGTCAAACGGCCTCTCCCCGTTCCAAACATGCCTGACAACGCGACCGCCCTTACGTCCGCAGCTGCCCTGCGCCAAAACATGCAACGGAGCGCCCAGGAAATGCGTGACGAGTGGATGCTCGCAAAGGCGCTCCCTGCGCGGATCGTCCGCAGAATCGGGCAGGTCCGGCATTATCGCCAAAACCTGTGGAGGTATCCGATGATACCGAAAGGCAGATATGTCGCACAGCATGTCGTCCATAACGGCTACGTACCCACTGCGCCGTCTGCGAACCCGCTCGGACGGCAAACGAGCCGGCTCGGCCTGCGAACGGTAAATACTGCTACGCACACGTCACGGATCTCTCGGGAGGCTTACAATCGGTTTGGAAAGCAGACTGATTGTGAGGTTGCATATGGTTGATGAGGACTTTGCCTGGCGGCTTGCGCAGGAGCTTGTGCGAATCGACAGCTCGGACCCGGGCGCGTATGAGGATGAAATTGAGCGGTATATCAAAGCGCTGGTTGAGGAACGGCTGGCACGGTTGAACCACCCGACACTCGATGCCGTGCAGATTGAGGAGATCGAGGTGCTCCCCGGACGCCGCAACCTTATGGTCACCGTGCCCGGTTTGAGCGACGAGCCACGGTTGGTCTACATCTGCCACATGGATACCGTCACCCTGGGCGATGGCTGGGACGCAGACACGCCCCCGCTCGGGGCGACCGTGCGTGACGATAAACTCTATGGCCGCGGTGCCTGCGATATGAAGGGTGGTCTGGCCTGCGCCATTGCCGCACTGGTCCATACGCTCGAGCGCGTGGCGGCGGATGGCGCGCTGCCCCGCCGTGGCTTTTCGCTCATTTGCTCGGTCGACGAGGAAGACTTTATGCGCGGCTCCGAGGCGGCCATCGACGCCGGCTGGGTCGGCTCGCGCGAATGGGTACTGGACACCGAGCCCACCGATGGACAGATTCAGGTGGCGCACAAGGGACGCACATGGTTCGAGATTGAGATGACCGGCGTGACGGCACATGCGAGCCAGCCTTGGAAGGGCGCCGACGCCGTCGCTGCCATGGCCGAGGCCGTCTGCTCGCTTCGCCATGCGTTCGCGGCGCTGCCCGTACACGATGAGCTGGGGCCTTCGACCATCACGTTTGGGCAGATCGAGGGCGGCTATCGCCCCTATGTCGTGCCCGACCACGCCAAGGTCTGGGTCGATATGCGCCTGACCCCGCCGACTGATACGGCCGCCGCGACGCGCATGGTAGAGCAGGCCATCGCCGGTACCGAGGCTGCGGTCCCCGGCTGCCATGGCAGCTATACCGTGACAGGCGACCGCCCCGCCATCGAGCGCGACCCAAGCTCTCCCCTACTAGCCGCGCTCAAGCGTGCCGCCGATGACGTGACGGACGCGGACACGACCGTCGGCTTCTTTACCGGCTACACCGACACCGCCGTCATTGCCGGCAAGACGGGTAACCGCAATTGCATGAGCTACGGCCCCGGCTCGCTCGCGCTCGCACACAAGCCCAACGAATATGTGCCCCACGCCGATATCGTTCGCTGCCAGAACGTACTCATTGCACTCGCCGACAACACACTCTGGGACGCAAGCGGCCAAGTTGGGGCATAATAAGCCGCGAACAAACCGACTCGTGCGTTAGGACCGCCCATGAAAGCACTTCCGTTTCCCTGCATCCGCCCAGCTCAGGATCGCGTGCTCGAAGCGCTGCCTGCGATGGGCGGTATCTTGAGCGGCAACGACGCCCTGCGCGGCGCCATCGCCGACGGCCTGATGCTCAAGGATCCAGGCGCGGCGTATTACGTGTACGAATGCTCGGGCGAGCCGGGCCGCGTGACGGGTGTCGTGGCGATTTGTCCGATAAGTGTACTTGCGGGCGGCAAGGGCGATGCCAGCGCTGACGTGGCCGCCGCCGCGCGTACGATCGCCGAGCTCAAGGTACAGCCGCGCCCCGTGTCGCTCGC
>CABUWR010000085.1 GCA_902495265.1 uncultured Collinsella sp.
CAAACGCGCCGTTGACGCAGATGTTCATCATGGGGTTGTTAAAGGCCAGCAGCTTCTCGGCGCGGGTGAAGTCCATCTGGACGTCGCGCGCGGCGGTGGCGAACTTCTCCTTCTCGTAGTCCTGGCGCACGTAACTCTTGACCACGCGCATGCCGGTGACGTTTTCCTCAACCGACTCGTTGAGCGCGTCGTACTTACGGAAGACGCGGGCAAAGATCGGGCGCACCTTATAGATGATGAAGAACAGGCCAAAGCCCAGCAGCGGAATGATGACCAGGTAGACCATGGCGACGCTGCCGCCCATGGCGTATGCCATGGTAAAGGCAAAGACCAGCACCAGCGGCGCGCGCACGGCGATGCGGATGAGCATCATAAAGGCCTGCTGCACGTTGTTGATGTCGGTGGTGAGGCGGGTGACGAGCGAGGAGCTCGAGAACTCGTCGATGTTGGCGAAGCTGAACGTCTGGATCTTGTAGAACAGGTCGCGACGCAGGTTCTTGGCAAAGCCGCAGCTGGCATGGCTGCAGGTGATGCCCGCGGCGGCGCCAAAGGCGAGTGACGTCAGCGCGATGAGTACGAGAAGGCCGGCGGTGGGCAGCATCTCGGTAACGGCGGTGCCGTCCTTGATGGCGTCGATCATGTCGGCGGTGATAAACGGGATCATCATCTGGCAGATTACCTCGCCAAGCACCAGCAGCGGCGTGGCGATCGTGACCTTCATGTAATCGCGGATGCTGCCCATGAGAGTTTTAATCATCCAGTTCCTCCCAGGTTACGCGGATTTTCTCAAGCATTTCGGCGAGCTGTTCGCGCTCGTCGTGAGTGAGGGCACTAAAGGCCTGCTCCCTAAAGCGGATGCGGGCGGCCTGGTCGATGCGGGCCTTCTCCCAGCCGACTTCGGTCAGGCGAATGGTGAGCTGCCGGCGATCTTTTGGATTGCGGCTGCGCTCGATGATGCCGGCGCACTCGAGCTTGGACAAGATCTCGGAAAGCGACCCCGGCTTGAGGTCGAAGTGCATGCCGAGTTCCTGCTGCGACATCTCGCCGTTTTCCTGCTTGGCGAGCAAGCAGACGATGGGCGCCTTGCCGGACACGCCGCCGCCGTGAAAGTGCATGTAGTGGCCACAAAAGCCCAGGCCGCTCAGGATGCGCTTGGCGAGCTTGTCTTCGGCGCTGACCGCTTCGGGTATGTCTACCGGTTGCGACGGGTCACCGCCGGGCTCATGCGGAAGGACGAGTGCTTCAACACACATATCTAAGCTTCGCTCCTTTCCTTAGTTAGGTAGAGAAATTGTTTTGTGCCTAACTAATTTAGGAGCGCATAGATTGATTGTCAAGGTACCAAACTTATTATGTTCAAGCGGCACTTAGGGACGTTCCTTATGTGCCGGCACTTGGGGACACCCCTTGTGCTGATAGTCGTTGGGGACGTTCTTGTTTGCCTAGTCATTTAAGAACGTCCCCAACGACTAACTTAAAAACTATGCCGGATTACGGGGCTGAACGACGGATTGCCGACCATGCCGAAATTGGTAAAAAGAAAACCGCAGGTAGAAGGCTCGCTATGATTTGAAAATAGGGGGTGTGGTTGGCTCATTCAGGTTCAGCCCCGTAATCCGGCATAGTTTTGAAATGGCACTGAATAAGTGGCGGCAAATGAGCCGCAATGAAGCAAGTTAGCCCCTCGTTTCCGAAACCTTTCCGCAACAATTTGCCCTTCGTGCCGCTCGACTCCGCTCGCAACGTCCCCTGCGCTACACTTAGTCACACTGCGGCGCTACTGCGCCGCGCCCGACTCAAGGGGGACTCTCATGAAGAATACTCAGCTGCTGCTGATTAACGATATGTGCGGCTACGGCAAGGTCGCGCTTTCCGCCATGCTGCCGGTGCTGTCGCACATGGGCTACCGTATCCATAACCTGCCGACGGCGCTCGTTTCCGACACGCTCAACTACCCCAAGTTCTACATCCACGACACCACCGAGTACGTGCGTCAAAGCCTCGCTATCTGGGAGGAGCTCGGCTTTGAGTTCGACGCCATCTCGACCGGCTTTATCGTGACCGAGGAAGAGACGCGCATCATCTCGGACTTTTGCCACCGCCGTGCGCAAAAGGGCACCAAGGTGTTCGTCGACCCCATCATGGGCGACAACGGCAAGCTCTATGCGGGCGTGCCCGAGTCCACGATTGGCCTTATGCGGCATCTGCTGGAGTGCGCAGACTACGCGGTGCCCAACTACACCGAGGCGTGCCTACTTGCCGATAGGCCTATCGTCGAGCAAATTACGCCCGATGAGGCCCGCACCCTTGTGGACGCCGTGCGCGAGCTGGGTGCCAAGTCTGTGGTCATTACGAGCGCCGTAGTTAATGGCGCGAATGCGGTTATCGGTTACGACCATGTAGCGGGGGAGTACTTTACGATTCCCTTTGAGCTCATTCCGGTCTATTTCCCGGGCACGGGCGACACGTTCTCGGCGGTGCTCGTCGGCCGCGTGATGGCCGGTTGGAGTCTGCAGCGCGCGACGGCCGATGCCATGCGTGTGGTGGCTGAGCTTATCGAGTGCAATGCCGACCAAGAGGACAAGTCGGCCGGCCTTCCCATCGAGGCCTGCCTGGACGTGATTGACCATGAGTAACGCTGGCGAGGGCGGCGTCAAGCCTGCGGGCGGGGACAAGCCGCTCGGCGCGCCACGTGGCAAGCGTCCGCATATCCGCGTGAGCTGCGTGGACCAGCTGGGTGCATGTCGCTGCCACCATGGTCACAAGCCCGGCGACGTTTTTGACTTCGACCGAGACCGCGGCAAGATATGCGCCATGGCCTGCCATGTGGGCTTTCCCTATATCGATATCCTGCGCTATGGCGGAACCGTGCCTGGCAACGAGCCCGGTACGGCAAAGTTCTGCTGCCCCGAGGTCGATACGCTGAACGTCTGGCTCGCCGAGATCGTCGACGAATAGTTGAGCGCAATGTGACAAAGTGACAGTTCTTTTGTCACATTCGCGGGTGGTGTCCCTTCTTTTTTGCTTAGAATCTCAAATCTCTGCATTTCATCCGATTTTAGGTTCTAAAAATTCTGCGTTTCATCGATAATCAAGCGTATAAAACTTTGCATTTCATTTGATGACACCGAGGGGAGAGTCTATGCTGCGCAGGAAAATAGCGGCAGAGCTGGAGCGTTGGCTGAAGTCTGCCGAGCAAAAGGCCTTATTCATTACGGGTTCTCGCCAGATCGGCAAAAGCTATTCGATTCGCGCATTTGGCAAAGCCAACCATGCAACCTACATCGAGCTTAACCTCATGGAAAATCGTCAGGCAAAAGATGCTCTTCTCGAGGCGCGGGATGCCGATGATTTCATCAGCAGGGTGACGCTTCTTTCGGGAAAGTCGATTGCACCAGGCAAAACGCTCGTGTTTATCGATGAGGTCCAAGAGGCTCCCGACATCATGACGATGGCAAAGTTCCTTGTTGAGGACGGGAGGTGCCGCTGGGCGTTTTCGGGGTCAATGCTCGGGACCCAGTTCAAGGGCGTCAGGTCCTATCCCGTGGGGTATGTCCACGAGCTTAGGATGTTCCCGCTCGATTTTGAGGAGTTTTGCTGGGCAACCGGGGTGAGCGAGGGGGCTCGCCAAACGATACGTGACGCGTGTATCAGCGAGAGGCCCATTCCTGATTACATTCATGACGCGATGATGGCAAACTTCAGGACCTATACCGTTGTCGGCGGAATGCCGGAGGTCGTGCAGCGTTTCCTTGACACGCAGGGCGATCTTGCCTCTGTTCGTCAGCTACAGTCAGAGCTCAACGAACAGTACCGGCGGGATATCTCCAAGTATGCAAGCGGGCGAGCCCTTCAGGTGCAGAGCATCTACGATCAGCTCCCTATTATGCTCGAGGGCGAAAACAAGCGCTTCGTGCTCAATTCCATTGACCCCAAGGCTCACTACGAGAAGTATCAGCGAGATTTTGTATGGCTTGTCGATGCCGGCGTTGCTCTCAAAGCAGATATCGTAACCGAGCCAAAATCGCCCCTGCTCAAGACGGCACGGCCATCGCAGTTCAAGCTATATCAATCGGATACGGGCATGTTGATGGCGCGCTACCCCGTTGGCGTCGCCCAAGCGGCGTATCTTGATAGCAAGGAGCCCAATCTGGGCGGCATTTACGAAAACGTGGTGGCCCAGCAGCTGGCTGCCCAAAATCGCCAGCTTTACTACTATCAGACAAAAAAGCGCGGTGAAGTGGACTTTGTGGTCGATGGACCGGATGGGACGGCTGTTCCGATCGAGGCTAAATCGGGCTCCTATTACCACGCGCACGCCGCGCTCGGTCATGTGCTTGATACGGCTGAATATGGCGTAAGGCTTGGGATTGTTTTCTCGAGAGGCAACGTTGAGCGCAACGGAGCGGTTCTCTATTTGCCGCTATATGCGACCTGGGCCCTTTCGGATGTTTTGGGCGACTCCTGCGCCGAGGGGATAAAGCTGGAGGTCAAGCCGGTCTAGGGCTAGTCCCTTTGTCACATTCATGAGCGTGGGTTTTCTCCCGTTTAGAGCGCACTTGAACTCTCAAAGTGGGAGAAAACCCACGCTCATTTTTCATGTGGAAGATTATCCGCGCTTGTTTCGCGCCGAAGGCGTGGCCCGCGACCTCGCTTGCCTACAGCTGCTCGAGCATGGCCGAGCAGCCGGCGAGCACGTCGCGGTACGTGGCATCGAAATTGCCGGTGTACCAGGGATCGGCCACGTCGCCGGGGCGCTCGGTCCAATCGAGCAAGCGCGTAATCTTGCCGTCGGGGTCGTCGCCAAAGATGCGACGCAGGCCACGCGCGTTCTCGTCGTCCATATAGACAATGTGGTCCCAGTCGCCATACTCCGCGCGACGCACCTGGCGTGCGCGGTGGGCAACGACGGGAATCCCGACTTCGCGCAGCTTGGCGACTGTGCCATGGTGTGGCGGGTTGCCAAGCTCCTCGGTCGAAGTCGCGGCGGAATCGATGACAAACTCCGCCTCGCGCCCAGCGCGGCGCACGAGCTCGGTAAACACCGACTCGGCCATCGTCGAGCGGCAGATGTTTCCATAGCAGATGAACAGTACACGTTGCATATGCGGTTTCCTTTCGATCGCCATCATCGAGCTCGAGTATCGCATCTACGCCTGCGCCCTTGCCCGCCTGCGCTCCCAGTGAGCCAATTTAATCGTCACCAGCGTAAGCACCCAGGCCACAAGCGAGAACGCGGCACCCACTGCGCCTACGTGCGCAATGCCAATGCTGCTTACCACGGCGCCGCCCACTGCGGTGCCAAACGAGATGCCGACGTTAAACGCCATGGGCTCAACCGAACTTGCGAGTACCATCGACTTGGGATGGCGGCTGCGTGCCACGTCCATAAAGTGCGTGATGCACGACACCGAGAACAGGTACATGAGCAGCGCCAAGCTAAAGACAAAGGCCAGCGCGAGCGGCATGGTGCCGCCCACAGCAAACAGCCCGAGTAACGCCGCAGCCTGCAGCACGAACGTCACAAGCAGCGCCTTCATACCAAAGCGCGCATCGATCCATCCGCCCAGGATGTTCGAGATCAGGCAGAACACGCCGTAGGCCATGAGCGTGGTACTGGCTTCGACCGTGCCCATGCCCAGCACCTGCTCAAGATAAGGCGTCACGTAGCCATAGAAAACGTAGACCGACCCCACGCCAAACAAAAAGATGAGCATGCCGGTGATGATGCTCGGTTCGCGCAGAAGTCCCGCCTGCTCGCGAAAGGTGGCAGGCTCGTCGGTTTGCCCAGCGCGCGGCATAAACGCCACGAGCGCTCCGCAGATCAGAACGGCAAAGGTCAGCGTGCCGTACATTGCTACATGCCAATCAAGCGTGTCGGCTACAAACTTGCCGATCGAAGTGACAAAGACCATTGCCACGGAAAACGCACCATATACTACCGAGATGGCAAGCGAAGTTTGCTGCGGGGACAGCAGCTCGGGGATGTACGTCACGCCCACGGCGAGCAGTGCGCCCGAGACGGAGCCCAGGA
Organism: uncultured Collinsella sp.; assembly: GCA_902495265.1. Classification (GTDB taxonomy): domain Bacteria; phylum Actinomycetota; class Coriobacteriia; order Coriobacteriales; family Coriobacteriaceae; genus Collinsella. The sequence continues at coordinate 6,035 of CABUWR010000085.1, forward strand.
TGATGCGCGAGATAAACAGCACCTGGAAGTTGGGCGC
>CABUWR010000086.1 GCA_902495265.1 uncultured Collinsella sp.
CGCAACGCCTTTGCCCTGCTCAGTGAGCTCGGCCTGCTCGAGCACCCAGGTGCCGCTCGGCTTTTGGACAGCCTCGACGAGCAAACGCGCAGCGTGACAGCCACCATGATCGAGCGCGGCATCAACAGCCCGCGTACCAGCAGCATGGGGCGTCTCTTTGATGCCGCGGCAGCGATTCTGGGCATCTGCGACAAGGCAACCTACGAGGGCGAACCCGCCATAGAACTCGAAGCCGCCGCCTGGCGCGCGCTCAGCAGTGAAAGTGCCTGCCCCGCCGGCAATATAGCCGGCTTTTCCGTAACCGAATCATCCCGTCCGGACGCCTGCCATGTTCTAAACTCCAGATCGCTTATTGAGGCGCTTTTGGAGGGAACCGGGGCCGGCACTGCGGCCTACAGGCTCGCGCTCGACTTCCATATCGCCATCGCGCGCTCCTCGGCGCGCATCGCCAGCGATATCTGCGTGCACGAGGGCATCGACACCGTCGCGCTCTCGGGCGGCGTGTTCATGAACCGACTTTTGCTTCAGCTCCTCACCCGCAAGCTTAAAAACGCAGGCCTTACGGTCTTGATTCCCCAAACCGTGCCCGTTAACGACGGCTGCATCGCCTACGGTCAGGCGGCAGTCGCACGCGCTCGTCTTGCGCAGATTGCATCACAGTAGCTCGCCCTCGCACGCCGCCGCGCCCAGCCGTCTCACAGGTGTAGCGCGTTTGCCCGCAGCGCCCGCGAGCGCTACCATCAACTGATGGATTATTGAGCGCCCGTCCAGCGCAAAGCGTATAAAAGGGGAACAATATGTGCCTTGCCGTTCCCGGTAAAGTAGTCAAACGCGACGACGACCTCAAGGCCACCGTCGACATGATGGGCATCGAGCGCCCCGTGTCGCTGCGACTCGTGCCGACGGCGCAGGTTGGCGACTATGTTCTCGTACACGCCGGCTTTGGCATCCAGATTGTCGACGAGCAGGAAGCACAGGAAACGCTCGAGCTTGTTAATGCCATGTCCGAGCTGGTCGAAGAAGACCAGCTGACCACCAACCCGGCGGAGGCTTACTAGTGGCGCCCGAGCAGCCGGCGCGCTCCGGTATCGATTTCTCGGCATTCCGCGATCCCAAGCTGGCTCGCGAGCTCATCGAGCGCATTCATGAGCTTGTCGGCGACCGCACCATCAACCTTATGGAAGTCTGCGGCACGCATACCGTGAGCATCGGGCGCTATGGCTTTCGCTCCATTATGCCGGCCGGGCTCAAGCTGCTGAGCGGCCCGGGCTGCCCCGTCTGCGTCACCGCCAACCGCGACATCGACCACGCAATCGCGCTCGCCAACATAGACGGCGCCATCATCACCACCTTTGGCGACATGATGCGCGTGCCCGGATCATCCACCTCGCTCGCTGCGCAAAAGGCGGCGGGGCGCGATATCCGTATCGTCTATTCCCCGCTCGACGCGCTCGACATTGCCGAGCAAAACCCTGATCGCCCGGTCATTTTTATGGGCGTGGGCTTTGAGACTACGACGCCCACCATCGCCGCCGCCATCTTGGAGGCCGAGGCGCGCGGGCTTTTGAACTTCTCGGTCTATTGCGCCCACAAGACCACGCCGCCGGCGTTGCGCGCCATCGCCAACGACCCCGAGACCGCCATCGACGGCTTTATCCTGCCGGGCCACGTCGCCACCATCACGGGCTTGGCGCCCTTTAGCTTTTTGGTCGACGAGTTTAAGACTCCAGGCGTGGTAACGGGATTTGAGCCGGTCGACATCTTGCAGGGTATCTGCATGCTGGTCCAGATGGTTGTTGAGGGGCAGCCCGCAATCGACAACGCCTACCGTCGTGGCGTCAATGCCGACGGCAATCCCGTGGCGCGCCAGCTGGTCGAGCAGGTATTTGAGCCGTGCGATACCACATGGCGTGGATTGGGGCTGATTGCCAACTCGGGCCTTTCCATCCGCCCCGAGTTCTCGCGCTTTGATGCCCACACTCGCTTTGACGTGCCCGTTGAGGCGACGGTCGAGCCGCGCGGGTGCCGCTGCGGCGACGTGCTGCGCGGGGCCATTACGCCGAGCGACTGCCCCCTGTTCGGCCACGCTTGTACGCCCGAACATCCCGTCGGCCCCTGCATGGTGAGCTCCGAGGGCAGCTGCGCAGCATATTTCCGCTACCGAGGCTAATAGGTTCCGCCGTTCTAACGAACGGCGGACCAGTCGACGCTGCGCCTCACCCATATAATCCCACCCACGATTGGAGTTTTCGATATGTCCCATAGCGTTACCGATAGCACCGTCCTGCTGGGCCACGGCTCCGGCGGCCAGATGATGAAACGCATCATCGATGAGGTCTTTTTAGATGCCTTTGGTTCGCCCGAGCTGCTCGAAGGCAACGATGCCGGCGTCGCCGCGCTGCCCGCGAGCGGGCGCATCGCCATGTCGACCGACAGCTTTGTAGTCTCGCCGCAGTTCTTCCCCGGTGGCAACATCGGCCGCCTCGCCGTGTGCGGAACCGTCAACGACGTCGCGACCTCGGGCGCCAACGTGCGTTACCTGTCGTGCGGCTTTATCCTCGAAGAGGGCTATCCCATGGACAAGCTCCGCCAGATTGTGCAGACGATGGCCGAGACGGCGCACGAGGCGGGCGTGTCCATAATCACGGGCGACACCAAGGTGGTCGAGCGCGGCGGGGCCGACGGCGTCTATATCAATACCGCCGGCGTGGGCGAGGTACCCGCGGGCGTGGCACTCAGCGGCGCAAACTGCCGGCCCGGCGACGTCATCCTGGTGTCGGGCACACTGGGTGACCACGGCATCGCCATCATGAGCCAGCGCGAGGGCTTGGCGTTTTCGAGCAACATCGAAAGCGACGCCGCGCCGCTCAATCATCTGATTGCCGACGTGCTCGCCGCCGCCCCCGGCACACGCTGCTTCCGCGACCCTACGCGTGGTGGCCTGGCGTCCACACTCAACGAGTTTGCGCAGGCCAGCGGCGTTGCCATGGAGATCGACGAGGACGATGTGCCCGTGCGCCCCGACGTGCAGGCAGCCTGCGAGATGCTCGGCTACGATGTGCTGCAGGTGGCAAACGAGGGCAAGATGGTTGCCGTCGTGCCGGTCGAGCAAGCCGATGCCGCGCTGAGCGCCATGCGCGCCGCCCGCTACGGCGAGAATGCCGCCATCATCGGTCGCGTGCTGCCACTTGCCGAGGGCGCCCATCCCGCCGTGCGCGTGCGCACCGGCTGGGGCTCGACCCGCATCCTCGACATGCTCGTGGGAGAGCAGCTGCCGAGAATTTGCTAACGACAAAGGCTCAGGGCTATTAAAGATATTCAGATTCCAAACATGCCCGGCACGCATGCCCAGTATCATGGGGTGCGTTTTACAACTCAAGCGGCAGGAGCACCCATGGCAGCAGCTTTTTCCCATGTGATCTTTGACCTGGACGGCACCATTCTCAACACGCTCGAGGACCTGGCAGCCGCCGGCAACCATACCTGCGAGATGCACGGCTGGCCCACGTTTGCCGTGGACGAGTACCGCTACAAGGTGGGAAACGGCATGCTCAAGCTGGTTGAGCGCTTTATGCCCGCCGAGTACGCGGGCGACGGCCGTATGTTTGAGCAGACGCTTGCCGAGTTTAGAGCTTATTACGGCGAGCACAAGGAGGACCACACTGCCCCCTATGCCGGCACGATCGAGATGCTCGACCGCTTGCGCGCCGCGGACGTTCAGCTTGCCGTGCTCACTAACAAGGACCACGTCTCGGCGGCTCCGCTTATCGTAAAGTATTTTGGTTCCGAGCGCTTTGCGCTGGTGCAGGGCCGCGTCGATGCGTTTCCGCCCAAGCCCGAGGCGCCTGTTACGCTGCATGTGATGAAAGAGCTAGGCGCCGATCCGTCGACCACGCTCTATGTGGGCGATTCCAATGTCGATATCCTGACCGGTCACAACGCCGGCCTTAAGAGTGCGGGCGTCAGCTGGGGCTTCCGCGGCCGCGCAGAGCTGGAAGCCGCCGGCGCCGACTACGTGGTGGACACCCAGGACGAGCTCGCAGCGCTGATCCTGGGCGAGTAACGAGCGACACTGCTTAACGCAGCTGCGACAATTCTTCCGCGCAGAAAGCGCATCCCGTTTTGGAGCTCCGGAATGGGATGCGCTTTCCGTTTGAGACGCATCAGGGAAACCGCATCCCGTTTCAGAGCAATATTCCAGGTCGCAGTTTCCGCAACCCACCCCATCCGGAAAATGCGACCCACTATTCGGCCAAAAACCGGGTCGCGGTTTCCCAAGCACTCGATGCAACGCTGGCACAAGGAGTGTCCCCAACTGCCGTCAGAAAAGGAACGTCCCCAAGTGCCGCCCCAATGACCACCATGGCAACGCCGCAGGTAGAGAACGGACAGCGAAAACGCCCCTAAGCGAGCAAGGTGACGTGAAATGAAAGGGCGCTGACCTTCTGGTCGCGCCCTTGAAATTGAACGTCAGATTGCCGCTTAGGGGCGTTTGCAGCGTCGAGCAGTTACGGCGTTTGGTAAAACGCCGTAACTCCCTAGCTCATCATGGCATTCATCATCTCGTTGGTTGCGGAATCGTCAGCAGACCACTCGCCGTCGTCATTGCAGGAGTACTTGAAGGTGACCTTGGTGTCCTTGGTCTTAGCAGCCTTGGTCACATCGACCATAACCTGACCGGCCATCTTGTACAGCTCGTCATCGGAAGGCATCGAATCGAGCGCGGCGACCTTCTCCTGGTACTGAGTGGCAAAATCCTCAACAATCTGGTTCATGGACTTGCAGGTAATGGTGACCTCGGCAGTTGCGGTACCCTTGTCCTCGTCGACCGTCACGTCGCCGATCTTGTAGTCAAAGCCCTCGAGATAGCTCTTGGCGTACTCCTTGGGATCGATGCCCAGCTGCTCAAACTCGTCGCCCGAGGCCTCTTCCAGGCCGGCGAGGAAGTCGTCGCCACCATTCTTGACCTCGTCAAACTGCGTCGTAAGATCCTCGGTGATAAGCTCCTCAACCGAAGGACCTCCGCAGCCGGAAAGCACAACCACGCACGCGACCAGAACAGCCATCAGGGGCGCAAGCAGCAGCTTCTTCTTCATGACATTCCTCCCAACAAGCGGCACCGCGCTTCCTGACGCGGTGCACGTCGTAACAATAAGGCCATACTAGCCGCTAACGAACACCCCCGGCAAAGCAAAGGCGCAGTCGGCTCGATTTATCGTCCGAACGGTTTACCGGTCCGCCCAACGCGCAATAAAACGTTCCGCCGCATTGTAATAAAAAAGGTGGCCGGATAACCCGACCACCCTTGCACATCCTTTGGATGTCGCAGTCTACTTGCGGACGACCTTAACGATGGCGTCACCAGCAGCGACGGCAGACTCGGCCTCGACGGTAAGCTCGACGTCGGCGAACTCAGCGGTGTTGGACACAGCCACGACGACGCAGTCCTTGTAACCGGCAGCAGCGATCTTGGTGCGGTCGATCTTGAGGATGGGCTGGCCGGCCTTCACGACGTCGTCAGCCTTGACGAAGCCCTCGAAGCCGTCGCCGTTCATGTTGACGGTATCGACGCCAACATGCACCAGAACCTCGATGCCGCTATCGGACTGCAGGCCCACAGCGTGACCCATAGTGACGGTCACCTTGCCGTCGCAGGGAGCGTAGACCAGATCGTCCTCGGGCCACACGGCGCAGCCCTTGCCCAGGACCTCGCCGCCAAAGACGGGATCGGGCACGTCGGCCATCTTGATGACCTTGCCCTTGACGGGCGAGCACAGCACGTCGGCGCCGGCAGAAGCAGAGATGGAGGCAGGAGCAGCGGCGGCCGCGGGCTCAGCCTTCTTCTTGAACATGTCAAACAGACCCATACGTTTTCTCCTCTTGATTAAGCGCAACGTTATGCGCATGCCTATGGTGATTATAGTGCCAAATGGTTCAAATACTAAGGTGGGGACTCGAATCGCGAGCCCTTTCAAGCCCTTCCCAAAACCTTTTCCCCAGTGGCGCTCATATTGTCGATTAATCCTCGATAAGCCCCAGACGAGCAAAGGCGTTCCAGATGCC
>CABUWR010000087.1 GCA_902495265.1 uncultured Collinsella sp.
CCCTCATTGTCGTTGATCGAAGCGGCGAGTTGTGCCGACTCGCTCACACTCGAGATGATGCCGATGTTGTTGCGCAGCCAGTTCATGGTTGAGCCGGCGGCAAAGATAGAACCCTCGAGCGCATAGCTGATCTTGCCGTCCGCGGCGATACCGATCGTGGAGACCAGACCGTTCTTGGATTCGACGATCTCGTCGCCGGTGTTCATGAGCATAAAGCAACCCGTGCCATAGGTGTTTTTGGTCTGGCCGGGATGGAAGCAGCAGTGGCCGAACAGCGACGCCTGCTGGTCGCCCGCCACGCCCATGATGGGTGGCATGTTGGTCATGATGTCGCTCGCGACGCGGCCGTAGTCGCCCGAGCTCCAACGAACCTCGGGCATCATGGAACGCGGGACGTCGAAAAGCGCCAGCAGATCGTCGTCCCAATCGAGCGCATGGATATTAAAGAGCGCGGTGCGGCTGGCATTGGTGTAGTCGGTGGCAAAGACCTGACCGCCGGTGAGGTTGTAGATGAGCCAGGTGTCGATGGTGCCGAACATGAGGTCGCCCGCCGCCGCGCTCTCACGCGCACCATCGACGTTGTCGAGGATCCACTGCACCTTGGAAGCCGAGAAATACGGATCGAGCGTGAGTCCCGTGCGGGAGCGCACCAGTTCTTCTGCGCCCTGCTCGACCAGCTCGTCGATCAGAGGTGCGGTGCGACGGCATTGCCACACGATGGCGTTATAGATGGGTTGGCCGCTTATGCGGTCCCACACCACCGTGGTCTCGCGCTGGTTGGAGATACCGATGGCGGCGATGCGGTCAGAATGGATGCCGCTCTTAAACTGGACCTCCATCATCACGCCGATCTGGCTGGCAAGCACCTCCGTGGGATCCTGCTCCACCCAGCCGGGGCGCGGGAAGCTGGTTTTGACGCTACGGCGCGCCTGGGCGACGATGCAGCCGTACTCGTCGACGATGGTCGCGAGTACCGAGGTGGTGCCGCAGTCGAGCGCCATGATATAGGAACCGCCAAAGTTAAACGAGGCGTCTTCCATACCCAGGCTACCTAGATTCAACGACATCGCTTACACCTTTCTATTGCATCGGGTCGGACAGGACCCGCTCGATCTCTGATGCGGGAAGCGCGCCTTGGCGCAGGATTTTGAGCTCGCCGTGCTGAAACGACACGATGGTTGAGGCGTCGCGACACGGGGTCTCGCCGGCGTCGACGGCAACATCGACCCCCTCCAGGATGCGCTCCTCCACCGTGACAAAACTTGCCGGCGCGGGCGCGCCGTGCGTGTTGGCGCTGGTGCAGGCAAGAGGGCTGCCGCAGGCGCGGATGAGCGCTTGCACCACGGGCGAGGCCGAAGCGCGCAGGGCCACGGTGTCGTCGGCAGCACGCATAAAGGTCGGCACGCAGGGGGCCGCCTTGACCACGATAGTCAGGGCGCCCGGCCAGCATCGTCGGGCGAGCACGCGGGCCTCATTAGGGATATCCACGCCATAGCGATCGAGCGCCCCGGCATCATCGACCAGCCAGGCAACCGTTTGGGTGAGCTCGCGCTGCTTGAGGGTAAAGATGCGACGATAGCCGGTACCGAGTGCGGGGACCGCGGCGCCGTTGACGGTGGCCTGCGGATCGCGCGGCCACGGCAGAGGTTCACTTGTATCTTGTGGAACGGCATCCGAGAAGGCGTTGACCGCCACGGCGACACCGTAGACCGTCTCGGTTGGAATAAGCGCCAGGCCGCCGCGACCGAGTAGCTCGGCCGTGCGCTCGACTGCAAGCCGATGTGGCTCGCGCGCTCCCTCGTATACCCGATAGACCGTCTGCATGTGTATGCCAGCCCCTTACGCTCTGGTGCAAGTTTGTTTACTGTGGGGCATTCTCGCACGAAACGTTCAACCTATTTGCCCAGAGCGCATGTTGGTTTGGTGAGCGGCTCTAGTAGTCGGTGAAAGTGAGGGGGTTATTGGACAGCTACGAACTTCTTTGGTCTTCCGGCGTGACGTTCTTGGGCGGCGTAACGCTCGATGCTGTCTATCGTTATCATCCGACGGCCATCGACGAGTTCAACATCGAGCTTTCCGGCTTTGACCAGCGCGGTGATCCGCGGAGCGGAGACTTTGAGGTCCAGTGCTGCGTCTTTAAATGTGCGGCACGCCGCTTCCCGAGCGCCCTCGTGGTCGATTTCGACTGAAAGGGCCACGACCTCGGCCGAGCGTTCGTACCCTGCCGGAGTCAAACCGTTGTTGAGATCGTCGGCCAAAAACGCCATCAGCGCCTCGGTGGCATGGGCAATCGCTTCTTCGCGCGTATCGCCATCGGCAAAGGCGCCGGGAATCTGCGGGAAGCTGGCGCAGTACCCGTCGTCTTCTTTTATGAGAACGCAGTCATAGGTAAATCGCTGCCTCATTTTGCCTCCAACTACCATCCAGCTTGGCGACGAATACTTGCCCACGTGCCCTTCTTTGGTCGATCACCACCAGAGCCGTTCACGGTGACAGCACGGTCACCAGAAACATACTTAGCATGACTACCGACTTGCGCGACCTTCACGAATCCATCGTGCTTGAGTAGGGCAATGATTTCCCGAAAGGTAGGAGGTTGCATGGGCCGACCTCTTTCAGCCGTCCTAATTATAAACTACTTTATAATTTTTGCTAACCAGTTAATAAATATTACTGGCGCTGTTTGGGCTCGGTGACGATGGCTCGGACGATGCGGGGGCGATCGGTGAGGTCGTGGACGATGCGCACGTCCGACAGACCCGCTTGACGACAGAGCTCGGCCGCAGCGTCGAGCGCGCCCTCGTAGAGCTCGCAGGCAAACAGGCCGCCGGCGCGCAGCATGTAGGGCGCCGCGTTGAGCAGACGGCGGAAGATATCGAGGCCGTCGGCGCCGCCCTCGAGCGCCAGGTCGGGCTCAAAGTCCTTGACCTCGCGCGGCAGTGAGCGCATGACATCGGTGGGGATGTAGGGCGGGTTGGAGACGAGTACGTCAAAGGTGCCCCACTCTTCGCGGGGAATGGAGCTCACCAGGTTCGTGAGGCTGAAGGCGACCTCGTCGGACGTGAGGCCAAGCGCATCGCGGTTTTTGGTAGCAAGGTCGATGGCGCGCGGCTCGATATCGGTAGCAGTGCAGGTGACGTGGCCGCGACGCTCCCAGGCAAGCGAGAGCGAGATGCAGCCCGTGCCGCAGCCGACCTCGAGAACGCGGGCAGTGCGGGGCTCGGCTGGGGCAGGTACGTTGGCCTCGGCGGCATCTTGCACGAGAGTCGTCTGTTGGTCGTTGCCCTCAATGGCGATGCCGTATTCGTCGAGCTCGGGCTCGGGGGTTTCCATGGCCTCTACTTCTGCCGCCTGCGCGGCGGCTTCCTCGGCCTCGCGATCGGCAAGCTCCTCGGCATAGGCGCGGCTACCGAGCACGTCGCTACCCAGCGCAGCCTCATCGGCGGCCGTCAGGTTGGCGGCACGGCGCTCGGCGGTCGCGCGTTCGTCGGCCAGCGCCGCCTCGGCTTTGCGAGCCTGCTCGACCTCATCGTTCCAAGGCAGCTCCACGCGCTGGCGGGCGGCGGCCTCGGGGCTCAGCACCTCGGCATCCAGGTAGTTGAGGACTTCTTCGACGAGCATCTCGGTCTCGGGGCGCGGGATGAGCACGCCGGGGGCGCACGCAACATCGACCATGCGAAACTGCGTGCTACCGGTGATGTACTGCAGCGGCTCGCCCTTCGCGCGACGGACGACCGCCGCGTGCATGGTCTCGAGCTGCGCCGCGTCGAGCGTCTCGTCCATGCGCATATACAAGTCGATACGCGCCAGGCCCGTTGCCGCGCACAGCAGCCACTCGGCAGAAAGACGGGGGTGTTCCTCGCCGCGCTCGGCCAGGTACTCCTTGGTCCACTCGAGACAACGCTTGATGGTCCAGATCTCGTTTGCCATGGGGTCCTCCCCTCTTAAGCGCCGGGCGGCGCACGAATGTCGGAGCAGATTGTACGCGAGGCCAGCGCTTGGCAAGGGACGATTGAAGGCGATTATCGAGAATCAGCCCAGAATTTTGCACCGGGCTCGCTCAAAGTGTTCATTCGCCGACGTCCATATCTGCATCCGTCAAGCTTTTGGCAAGGTTGCCCCAAAACTGACCAATATCTAACCAAATACTTGCCACATCGCTTGACGCGCGACGCATCAAAAATCGCCCCGCGACTTCTTGAACGATTTTTCGAGCATTATTTTTAAAAATGATAAGTAAATTTAAGCAGGTAAACAACTTAATTGCTATTAAAGAAGATTGAATAAACTCACAAAGCAATGTGCCCGACCTAGTCATTGGGGACGTTCTTAAACGACTAGCTGTCAGGGACAGTCTTCGCAGCCAGCCACAAAGAACCGTCCCCATCTGCCGGCACAAAAGGGGCGTCCCCAACTGCCAAGTGCCGCAAGAATGTCCCTTTTGACTAGTCATTTAAGAACGTCCCCAATGACTACCCAAGAGAACGCCGCAGGTAGAAAGCGGACAGCGAGCGACGTCCAGAGCGAACAAGTTGGCATGAAAAAGGCAAGGCATAGACCTCCTGGTCATGCCTTGCCTTTCGAATGACAAATTGTCGCTCTGGGCGGCGCGCAGCGTCAGCTGGTCCGCCGTTCGTTAGAACGGCGGAACCTAAGGGCGCAGCGTCGAGCAGTTACGGCGTTTGGTAAAACGCCGTAACTTAAACAGCCTGTGCCAGCTTCTCGGCTCGCTCGGCGGCGGCAAGTGCCTCGATGACGGTGCCGAGCTGATCGCCCAGAAGGACGCCGTTGTAGGTGGAGTTGAAGCCGATACGATGATCGGTCACGCGGTCCTGGGGCTGGTTGTAGGTACGGATCTTCTCGGAACGGTTGCCGTGACCGATCTGGCTCTGGCGCTCGGCGCCGAGCTCGGCCTGCTGCTTCTCGAGTTCCATCTCGTACAGACGGGCACGCAGCATCTGCATGCAGACCTCGCGGTTCTGGATCTGGGAACGCTGCTCCTGCGACTGCACCACGGTATTGGTGGGCAGGTGGGTGATGCGCACGGCGGAGTAGGTGGTGTTAACGCACTGACCGCCAGGGCCGGAGGCGCAGTAGGTATCGATGCGCAGGTCGGACTGGTTGATCTGAACGTCGATCTCCTCGGCCTCGGGAAGCACGGCGACGGTTGCCGTGGAGGTCTGGATGCGGCCCTGGGACTCGGTCTTGGGGACGCGCTGGACACGGTGCACGCCGGACTCGAACTTCATAACGGAGTAGACGCGGTCGCCCTCGACCTTGAACTCGATGGACTTAAAGCCGCCGGCCTCGCTGGGGCTGGAGTCGAGCACGGTGGTCTTCCAGCCGCGCGACTCGCAGAAGCGCTGGTACATCTTGTACAGATCGCCGGCAAAGATGGCCGCCTCGTCGCCACCGGCGGCGGAGCGGATCTCGACGATGGTATTCTTGTCGTCGTTGGGGTCGCTCGGGATGAGCATGTACTTAATGTCTTCCTCGAGCTGGGGGAGCTTGGCCTCGTTTTCAGAGATGTCCATCTGGAGCATCTCCTTCTCATCGGCATCGGTGGTATCGTGGAGCATTTCCTTGGCGGCCTCGATGTCATCGAGCGCGCCGATGTACTCGCGCGAGGCGGCGATGAGGTCGGACTGGTGCGCGTACTCCTTGTTGAGACGCGTGAACTCCTTGATATCGGAGGCGACGGCCGGGTCGGAGAGCTTCTTCTCGAGCTCCTCGTAGGCCTTGATGATCTTTTCGAGCTTGTCGCGCATGGCGGGACTCCTTTATATGCGTGAAGGTGAAAATCGGCAGAGTTGATGGGGCGCGCGGCGCCACTGCGGGGGTAAGCCCGGCTAGAACATGTCGATCTTCAGATACATGCGCATCCCTTCGCGTATGGGGTACATAGTTGCGGTCTAACCCATATATGATAGCGTGCGCAAGCAAACCTGCATATAACCCGCACGGAATGATTGGACGTAGCCGTTGGGGACGTTCCTTAACGACTAGTCGTTTAAGAACGTCCCCAACGGCTAGCAAAGGGA
>CABUWR010000088.1 GCA_902495265.1 uncultured Collinsella sp.
CAACCACACGGGCGACGACTCGATTTATTTCAACCGCTACGGCAACTACCCGGGCGTGGGTGCCTGGCAGAGCGAGGATTCACCGTGGCGTGATGCGTTTACCTTCCACGAGGACGGCTCGTACGACTGCTGGTGGGGCGTGGGCAATATGCCGGCCATCAACGAGAAGTCCGAGCTGGTGCGCGAGAGGCTCCTGGGCAAGGACGGCGTGATCCGCAAATGGCTGCGCGCCGGTGCCCATGGTTGGCGCTTGGACGTCGCCGACGAGCTTTCCGACGACTTCCTGGCCGAGATCAAGAAGGCCGTACTTGCCGAAAAGCCTGACGCACTGCTGCTCGGCGAAGTCTGGGAAGACGCCTCCAACAAGATTAGCTACGGCCATCTGCGCCGCTACCTGCAGGGCTCCGAGCTGGACTCTGCTATGGATTACCCCTTTCGTGACATGGTCATCGGCTTTTTGATGGGCTACAAGAACGCCTACCAAGCTGCCGAGGATATCGAGACCCTGCGCGAGAACTACCCGAGCGAGGCATTGTCCTGCGCGCTCAATCTGCTTTCGAGCCACGACCGTCCACGCATCATCTCGGTGCTCGGGGGCGGCCCCGACGAGTCGCAGCTGCCCGAGTGCGAGCGCAGCAAATGGCGCCTGGACGAGAACTCGATGGGCCTGGCCAAGAGCCGTTTTTGGCTTGCAACGCTCATGCAGATGACCTTCCCCGGCGTGCCTTCGATCTACTACGGCGACGAGTACGGCCTGGAGGGCCTGACCGATCCGGGCAATCGCCGCACGCTGCCGACCAAGGACCAACTGCACGACTTCGACACGCTGGCTATTGTCAAGAACGCCTCCGCCGTACGCCGCGCACTGCCATTTATGATCGACGGCGAGATCAAGGCCTTCGCGCTCAACGACGAGGTGCTGGCATACAACCGCACGGGCAAGGATGGCGAGTCCGCGACGGTTATCATCAACCGCAGCCTGCGCAATTCGCACCGCGTGACGATTCCGGCGCTCGACGAATGCGCAAGTGACGTGATTAGCGGTCACGAGTGCGAGATCCACAACGGTACGGTCACGCTCGATCTGTATCCGCTGGGCTCGTCGATCATCTATCACCATGCCGAGCAGCGCCTGCAGGAGCCGCTCGATCATGGCGCGGGCGTCGTGTGCCATATCACCTCGGTACCCACCGACGACGGCAAGCCAGGCACGATTGGCGCGCCCACGCGTCGCTTTATCGACCACCTGGCCGCTATGGGTATGCGCTACTGGCAGGTTCTGCCTGTCAACCCGACGGACTTCTTCCGCTCCCCTTACGCTGGGCCTTCGGCCTTTGCGGGCAATATTGACCTACTGCCCGAAAGCCAAGAGGAGCTGGCGGCCGACTTTGAGACCTGGAAGGCCCGAGGCGGAGAGGATGCAGACCCGCTCTACACGGCGTTTAAGCATCGCAACGCCGATTGGCTCGAGAAGTACTGCGTCTACATGGGCGTCAAGAAGTACTTTAAAGGCGAATCGCGTCACGATTGGCCGGCCGATGTCGCGCGCTACAACGAGCATCTGATTGACGACAAGCGTTTCCACGACGAGGCAGAGCTTCAGGCGTACATGCAGTACCGCTTTGACCTGGCCTGGTGCGAGCTCATGAACTATGCGCACAAGAAAGGCATCGAGGTCATCGGCGATATTCCCATGTATGTCTCGGACGATTCGGCAGATGCGTGGAGCGAACCCGAGAACTTCTGGCTGTCCGATACCGGCAAGGCGATTGAGATTTCGGGCGCTCCGCCCGACAATTTTGCGCCCGAGGGCCAGGTGTGGGGCAACCCCACCTTCCGTTGGGATCACATGAAGGAGAACGGCTACCGCTGGTGGATGGACCGTCTGCGTCGCGCGTTCTCGCTCTACGACCGAGTGCGCCTGGACCACTTCCTGGGATTCCACAGCTACTTTAGCATTCCCGCAGGCAAAGCCTGCGCTGACGGCCGCTGGCTGGCGGGTCCGGGCAAGGACCTGTTCCAGACTGCCTATGACGAGCTGGGGCCGCTCAACTTTATCGCCGAGGACCTGGGCTATTTGACGCCCGGTGTTCGCGCCATGGCTTCGACCTGCGGCTTCCCCGGCATGGACGTGCTGGAGTTTAGCGATTACGACGTCCGCAACGGCGTGTATCCCACGCCGGGCAAGATTCTGTACACCTCGACGCACGACACCTCGACGCTCGCCGGTTGGTGCACGCGTTCCTTTGCGGGCGGCGACGAGCCGAGCGGTGTTGAGGTGGCGGCCAAGCTGATGGGCGACGCGCTGGCAAGCGACGCTCCCCTGGTGATGATGCCGCTGCAGGACATCCTGGGGCTAGGCGACGATGCGCGAATGAACGTGCCGGGTGTCGCCACGGGAAACTGGACCTGGCAGGCCGATGAGGCCGACGTTGCGGCCGCCGAGGGCAAAACTGCACAGCTCCTGCGCAACACCCATAGATTCTGGGGCGAAGCGTGATAAAACCCCCGATATAGGGTACAGTTACAGCTGTTTGAATTTATGCGGGCAGAGCGATCTGCCCGCTTTGTGCTGAAAAGGAAGTATTATGGCGCGCTACGATTACAAGTGCTCGAGCTGCGGCAACGTGTTTGAGGTTGAGCATCCCATGTCCGAGACCCCCGAGGTCGTGTGCCCAAGTTGCGGCGCTCCGGCGGCCAAGACGTTCTCGGCCAGCGGCATCAAGTTTGAGGGCAGCGGCTTCTACAACACCGACCAGCGCAGCGGTGGTTCCAGCACCAACGCCACCAGCGGCTGCTGTGCCAACTGCCCACACAACCACTAGAGACAAGCGGTCCCGACACCCAGGTTCCCTGTTGAGTTGCGGTGAAATAGTTCCTGAATCAGCCCAACCAACGGCCAAACAGGAACTATTTCACCGCAACGTTTCTTTAGATCGGATTTCAGGGTGATGCTGAGTTTGTAACATTTCAAAACTCTGCCGGATTACGGGGCTGAATTGACAACCTCTATCCATTCCGGTAATTTGCAAATTTCAACAAGCCATCTACCTGCGGTTTTATTTAGGCCATTTTTGCTGTGGTCGGGCATCACCGATCTAGCCCCGTAATCCGCCCTACTTTTGATAACAGCAAGTATGAGTCGGGCTATTTTTCCCACTCTTTACCGCTTTTGCGATCTCCACTCGCACGACCTTCTGAGTTGCGGTGAAATAAGGACTATTTGGCGGCTAGAAGCCGCTATTCAATCCCTATTTCACCGCAACTTACTAGTTACTTGCGGACCAGCCTGGCGCAGAAGTGGCCGTCGTAGGAGTCGGCGTTCACCGGCACGCTTTGGAAAAGCCCTCGGTCGTTTTGGCGGACAGCTACCAGCTTCTTGGCCTGCGCAAAATCGGGCAGTTGCAGAATCTGTGCCTCGGAAAGCGGTGCCACGCTAAAACCTGCACCCTCGGGAGAAGCAAGGAACGCGTCGACGACCTGCGTGTTCTCTTCATCAAACACCGAGCACGTCGCATAAATGAGCTCACCGCCCGCAGCAACGCGCGCGGAGGCCTCTTTGAGCATCGTCAGCTGCAGGCGGGGCAGCTCAGTCGTAACGTCCTTTTCGGTCAGGCGCCACGGAATCTCGGGATGACGGCGCATGGTGCCGGTGCCCGAGCACGGGGCGTCGATAAACACCGTATCGAACAGGGCAGGTTTGCCGAGCATGGCATCAAACGACGTCAGCACCTCGTTGAGCTCGCAAGCATCACCCGAGACGGTACGAACGCCCTGGATACCCGCCTTATGCAGGCGCGCGAGATTCTGGTCGCACTTGCGGTCGTGCAAATCGAGCGCGGTATGCTGGCGCTCGTACCCGGCACGTTTGGCCTGGCACATCATCACATAGGTTTTAGTGCCGCGGCCGGCACCAATCTCCAGGCAACGCCCGGGACGCGTCGCCGCTGTGGCGATGAGCTGGGCGTTAAGGTCCGAAGCAACGGCAGCAGCGCGCTCAAACACGCCGGAAGCAACCGTGGCCTGTGCATCGACCGGCGCATGACAGCCCGGGAACACGGGTGCCACAAGCTGCGAAATGTACAGATCGGGCTTGGTCGCAAAGGCGTTCTCATGCAGAGCCAGGGGCGCGGGAGCCAGATTGCCTGCAAAGTTAAGCGCGCCCTCTGACGTGTCAAACGACGCCATAATGCGAGCGCACAGCCAGCGCGGCAGGCCCATCAGGCGCGACAGACGCACCAGACGGCGCTCAGACTCATCGGCATCCGCCGCAGTGGCAAAGTCCTCGACGTTGTCCGCAACCTTATGCAGCACGGCGTTCGCCAGACCGGCGGCAGACTTAGCGCCGCTGCGCACGAGCTCAACGCCCTGACTCACCGCAACGCGACCCGGCGTATGCAGATAGAGCATCTCGAAGGCCGAGATACGAAGTGCCATGCGCACACGAGGCGCGACCTTTTTGGGCTTATCGAGAAACTGGTCGAGCAGCTCATCCAAAATGCCCTGGGTGGCTGCAACGCCAAGTGCTAAGCGGGCCGCAAAAGCAGAATCACGCTGGTCAATAGCCTTGGCCGAAGCACGGGACGAGAGCACGTCGCGCGCATACATGACGCGGCGATCGGCCTCCATCAAAACATCAAGCGCGAGCTTGCGCGCGGGTGACAACTTGCTCATGACAGAACACCCCACGTAAGATCGGCACCCTGCAGACCGGCAGCCCAGGCAGAAGCAGCCATAGCACGCTTGCCATCGGGCTTAACCTCGAGCAGCTCAACCGCGCCATCGGACAGGCCCAGGTAGACGCGCTTGGCCTGAACGGCGACGAGCCCCTCGCCAAGCGACACATCTGCCGGCGCGGCATCAAGCACGCGCACGGTCTTTCCGGCAATCACGCAACGAGCGGGAGCGGTATCGGACGACGCAAGCACATGACGCACGCAACCAAGCGCTGCCATCTGAGGATCCAGACGCATCTCCTGCTTAGAAATCTTGGCGGCATGGGTAACAAGCGACTCATCCTGCTCAGTCCACACGGCGGTACCATCGGCAAGCGAAGGAAGCGTATCGTCAAGCAATTTGCCACCAAGCTCAGCAAGCTCCATGGTCAGCGCCTCGGCATGCTTACCGGCAACCGACGTAGACGCCTGGGCACAATAAGCGCCCGTATCCACGCCATGCCCGATGCGCATAATGGAAACGCCAGCAACCTCGTCACCAGCGAGAATGGCACGCTGAATAGGAGCGGCGCCACGCCAACGAGGCAGCAAGGACGCATGAACATTCACAATGCCGAGCGGTGCCATATGCAGCACCTCATCAGGCAAAATGCAGCCATAGGCAGCCACACAGAAAATATCAGCCTGGGCAGCCTGAAGCGCCTCAACAACCTCAGGCGTCATACGATTTGCCTCAACAACGGGCAACCCCAGCTCAAGCGCCTTAGCCTTAACAGGAGACGGCACCAACTTTTTACCACGCCCACGAACAGCATCGGGACGAGTAACAACAAGCGCAATCTCATTCCCAGCCTCGACGAGCGAAGTCAACGAAGGCACAGCAAAATCAGGCGTACCCATAAACACAATACGCATAAAGAACGTCTCCCCTCAACCAAAGCCGAGACGGCTACAAATAACAGCGGAAAGCCAAGTACCCAGCCCATCCGCAATAACAGTTCAACAAGAACAAATATACCCAAAACCAAAGAAAGAGCCGCAATAAAAGCAGCTCCCTCTCAACAAAGACTATCAGCGAAGGCGCCCCTCCCTGGCCCGACGGCACCCGGGCGAAAAGGAGCACGAAAATGCAGTCCCCTTCCGCCGCAGGGCTTAGGTTATTGCTCCACGCGCAGTTCCGCACGAGCCGAAGAGCACTTAATGTGCTCTTCGTGCGAGCAGGACTGTTTGAGCATGGAGCAAAACCTAAGCCCTGCGGCGGAAGGGGACGGTGGGACCTACTCCGTCTCGCCCGGTCGAGCGCCGCGGGCCAGGGCGTCCTGGTACTCCTTGACTGCCTTGATCCTCTGCATGGGCTTCAG
>CABUWR010000089.1 GCA_902495265.1 uncultured Collinsella sp.
CCCTGCATCGTGGATGCGACGGCAAACTTGAAGGTCGCGGCACGTCGCATCGCATTTGGTAAATGGCTCAACGTGGGCCAGACCTGTGTAGCGCTCGACTATCTGCTGGTCGATACGCGCGTGCACGATGAGCTGTTGGGCCTCATCAAGGAGGAGGTCCGCCGCATGTTTGGCGAGCATCCGCTCGACAACGAGGACTACGGTCATATTGTCAATGCCAAGCATTTTGCGCGCGTACGCGGGCTGATCGACCCCGATAAGGTTGTGCTGGGAGGCACGGCGCGCGAGTCGTCGCTCAAGATTGAGCCGACGATCCTTGACGGCGTGACCCCCGATGACGCCGTGATGCAGGAGGAGATTTTCGGCCCTATCTTGCCGGTGCTGACGTTTGAGAGTCTAGACGAGGCCGAGACGTTTATTACGGATCGTCCGACGCCGCTGGCCCTGTATATCTTTAGCCAGGATCGTGCGGTTCAGCAGCGCTTTGTGCGCTACGTGCCCTTTGGCGGCGGCTGCGTCAACGATACGATCATGCATTTGGCTACGAGCCATATGGGCTTTGGCGGCATGGGTGCGAGCGGTATGGGGCAGTACCATGGACGAGAGAGCTTCGATACGTTTAGCCACAAGAAGAGCATCGTGAACAAGGCAACCTGGCTGGACGTGCCGTTTCGGTATGCGCCCTACGCAAGCTGGAAGCATAAATTCGTGCGCATGTTTGTGCGTTAGGAAATGACAGGTAATACGAACAAGTGTTCCTATTACCTGTCATTTACGTTAGACTACTGCTATGGGGTGCGGATGGGCCAACTCCCTTTAGAAGGGAATTGGTATGAACGTAAGCGATGTTATTTCGTTACTGGCGTTGTTAATCGCGGCTATCGAACTCGGCCTGTTTATCGGCCGAATGAAATAGCCGCCCCCGCGTAAGCGAAGGCGGCCACTTCTCACGATGAAAACGTGTATCGGAGTTGGCAAGACCCGCTGCCACGGGTGCCATCCGTACCCCTATCTTATCTGCAAGCGTTCTGTCTCGCAAGCGTTGCGGCAACTGGGTGAAAGGCGCGAGCGGGTGAATTCGTGTCCGCACGGGCCCGTAAACTTCTCGGTAAGGTTAAGCGCCGGTTTATCCGGCCGTTAGAGGAGTTGCCATGTACGAGCCTTCACGTGTTCTTCTGTCGTTTCATATCGCAGGATTTCAATATGCCGACGGCGCTTTGGTCCTAGGCGATCTTAAAGCGGGCGATAAACTGACGCTGTGCGCCGAGCGCGATAATCCCCATGACCCTGAGGCGGTTGCGATCTACTACGGCAACACCAAGCTTGGCTATGTCCCGGGAAACGAGGTCGGCCCGCTGTCCTTGATGATGTATTACGGCCACGAGGACGTATTTGAGGCCCGCGCGCAGCAGGTCGCTCCCGAGCGCAGCCCGTGGCATCAGGTGCGCGTTGGCCTCTACGTGGTGGATGCCCGCTAGTCGGCAATGGAGGCGGCCATGTTTGATGACGACGACCAGTTCGATCTGACAGACGATCCGTTTGAGTGGGATCTGCTACTCGACGACGATGAGTTGGAGCAGGATCGTAAGAAACGGCAGGACAAGAAAACTCAGAGTGACGCTTCGAAAAAGCAAGACAAACGCCGCCGCGGACTGTTCGGCGGGCTCTTTGGATAACCGCCGCATCGCTGCGTCTGTATACTTAGCACGTGTTAGACGCGTTGCGAAATGAGGACACAGACGATGATGTGGTTTACCGCCGACTTGCACCTGGGCGATACGAATATCTTGCACGACATGGACCGGCCGTTTGGCTCGGTCGAGGAGATGAACCGCAAGGTCATCGATGCCATCAATGAGTGCGTGGCTGCGGACGACCGCCTCTATATCCTGGGAGACTTTACGTATCGCTTGCCCATGGCGGAGGCGGTGCGCCTGCGCGAGCGTATCGAATGCAAGAATGTGACGCTCATCCGCGGTAACCATGACGGCGACTGGGAAGATTCCGACGTACCGCAGATTTGGGAAGACGTGCGCGATTACCTGGAGATTGCTCCCGGCTATGCCAAGGGCCATCGTCTGGTTATGAGCCACTACCCCATGCTCAGCTGGAATGGCAAGGCGCGTGGTGCCATCATGCTGCACGGACATATCCACAGCAGGGGAGACCGCACCAACGCACGCAACCGCGATCGCGAGCGCCCTATCTTTCGCTACGATGTCGGTCTCGATGCCAACGAGTACAAGCCCGTAAGCCGGGATCAAATCCTGGGCTTCTTTGGACTGTAATGCTCGAACCACCGCAAAGGGGACAGGCACCTTTGTGGTGGTTCTGGCGCCGTTGCCATTATGGCGGCGGCGCCTTTTTTGTCCGCGTGGCGCGGTAGAGTGTAGGCGGTTGAAATTTGCGTCCATCGAGGAGCTGCTATGAACGAGATCAAGTGCCCGCATTGCGGCGAAGTCTTTAAGGTCGATGCGTCCGGCTATGCGGATATCGTCAAGCAAGTACGCGATGCCGAGTTTTCGCGCGACCTGGATGAGCGTGTGAAGGCAGTCCAGCGCGAGGGCGAGCAGGCGCTGGAGCTTGAGCGCTCGCGTTCGTCGGCTGCCTTGCAAGAGGCAGAGTCTCAGCGCAACGCTCAGCTTGTCGAGCAGAAGAACGCTGCAGCTCAGGAGCTGGCACAAGAGGTTGCCAAGCGCGATGCCGAGCTTGCCGAGCTGCGCGCCAAGCTCGAGGGTGCTGCCACAGAGCGCGAGAGTGCAAGCCAGCGCGCGGCGGTTGAGGCCCGTGCGGATGCGCAGAAGGAAAACGCAGAGCTCCAGCGTGAGATTGACAACCTGCGCGCGCAGCTGGGACGCAAGGATGACGAAGCCAAACTTGCCGAGGCGGCGGCGCGCAATGCTGCTCAAAACGATCTGTCCGCCCGCGACGCTCAGATTGCTGAGCTACAGGCAAAGCTCTCCGCTGCGGACAAGGCCCAGGAGATGGCGCTTGCCGCTGCCACGGCAGAGTCGCAGCGTGAGCTCGATGCCGCTCGCAGCGAGGCCGAGCGCGCGCTTGCTGACTATCGCGCGAAGGTACAAGAGAAGTTTTCCGCCGCAAAGGCTCAGTCCGAGCAAGAGGCCGAGGGCCTGCGTGCCCAGCTGCGCGAACAGGAGCTGACGGCCAAAATGAACCTATCGGAGGCGGTCGCCGCGGCGGAGCGTGAGCGCGATGAGGCACGTGCCAAGCTCGCGAGCGAGCTGGCGGTGCGCGATTCTCGCGAGGAACAGGTCAAGGTGGCACACGAGCTCGAGCTCGCGCAGGCCAAGCGCGCGAGCGATGACCTGATTCGCTACAAGGACGAAGAGATTGAGCGCCTTAAGGATATGAAGGTCCGCCTGTCCACCAAGATGGTGGGCGAGTCACTCGAGCAGCACTGCGAGACCGAGTTTAACCGTCTGCGCATGACGGCGTTTCCTAACGCGTACTTCGAGAAGGATAACGATGCGTCCGAGGGTGCCAAGGGCGACTTTATCTTCCGTGAGTGCGACGCGAGCGGCAACGAGGTCATTTCGATTATGTTCGAGATGAAAAACGAGAACGACGAGACTGCGACCAAGCACAAGAACGAGGACTTCTTTAAGAAGCTCGACCACGATCGTCGCCAGAAGGGCTGTGAGTATGCAGTGCTCTGCACGCTGCTCGAGCCCGAGAGCGAGCTTTACAATGCCGGCATCGTGGACGTGAGCTATCGCTACGAGAAGATGTACGTGATCCGCCCGCAGTTCTTTATTCCCATGATTACGCTTCTTCGCAACGCTGCCATGGGTTCGCTGCGCTATAAGCAGGAGCTGGCGGAGTACAAACAGCAGAATATCGACGTCACAAACTTCGAAGCCAAGATGGAAAAGTTCAAGAATGATTTCGGTCGCAACTACGAGATCGCGAGCCGCAAGTTCCAAACGGCGATCGATGAGATCGACAAGACGATTAGCCATCTGCAAAAGACCAAGGAGGCGCTCCTGTCGTCCGAGAACAACCTACGCTTGGCAAACAAGAAGGCCGACGACCTCACGATCCGCAAACTCACCTGGGGGAACAAAACCATGAAGGCGGCCTTCGACGAGGCGCGTGAGGTGGCGGCGGACACGGTTGATGAGCCCACCGATGCCGATTCGTATGAGATCGAGGATGCCGAGTAGGGGATAGCGTATCGCACAAAAGCGGGGCCGCTGGCGATGTTGCCAGCGGCCCCGCTTCGTTCCATTGCGCCCGGCTAGTCTTCGAGCAGGTCCTCAATAAAGCCGACGCGGTAGTTTTTGAAGATGACCTCGCCGCCATCTTGCGTGGCATCCAGGTCGACATCGCCCATGATGCCAAAGTCGTGGTCGCCATCCTCGTCGGCAAAAATCTGGTGCACGTGCCACACGTGATCGGTCTTCTCGTCGCTCTCGTCGATGGTAAACATCGCGGCACTGCGGGCGTCTCCGTCGGTGAGGATTTCCTCGTGCTGCTCGTGATAGGCGTCGAGGGCCTTTTGCCAGCGGACCTCGCTCATGCCCCAGTCCTCGTCGAGCTCGCCCAGATCGCGCACGTGTCCACGGGCCGCAAGGGTCACGCGGCGGAAGAGCGCGTTGCGCACCAGTAGCGTGCAGCCGCGGCGGTCGGCCACGACCTCGTCGATGCCCTGCGGCGGTGTGGCGTCGAGTGCAGCGGGGTTGCCGGCGTTCTCCCACTCGTCCACCAGGCTCGAGTCGACCGAGCGCACCACAAAGCCGAGCCACGAAATGATGTCACGCAAGCGCTCATCGCGCTTCTCAATGGGAACGGTGCGATCGAGGGAACGGTAGGCCTCGGCTAGGTAGCGCAGCAGAATGCCCTCGGAGCGGGCGATGCCGAGCTTTTGGATATAGCCCTTAAAGTCGCTCGCGCTCTCCAACATGTCGCGCAGGACGCTCTTGGGCGAGAGCTGGTAGTCGTTGGCCCAAGGTACTTCCTGGCAGTACTTGTCGAAGGCGGCATCGAGCAAGTCCTCGAGCGGCTTTTCGTAGGTGACGTCCTGGATGCGCTCCAGGCGTTCCTCATATTCGACGCCGTCAGCCTTCATTTCGGCCATCGCGCGGTCGCGCGCGGCGCGCTCCTGTGCGCGCAGCACCTGCTTGGGATCCTCGAGCGTTGCCTCGACCATCGAGATCAGATCCATGGTATAGGTCTCGCTCTCGGGGTCGAGCAGCTCCAGCGCGGCAAGCAAAAACGGCGAGAGCGGCTGGTCGAGCGCAAAGTCCTCGGGCAGATCGACCGTCAGCGCATAGTCGATGTCTGGTGCGGCGTCAGCCGGAGCGTCAGGCGCGGGCGGCACCTCGGTGCGAACGACGACGCCGGAATCGATGAGCGTGGCGAAGATTTCGTCGGCACGAACCTCGAGCTTGGCCTTTTCCTCGGGCGTTTGCAGGCTTGTCTCGATGAGGTCGTGCACACGGGCGCGAGCATCGCCGCCCTGCTCGACCACGCTAATCACCATGGAGTGCGTGATACGCAGGCGTGGCTTGAGTGTCTCGGGCTGCGTTTCGATCAGGCGCTCAAAGGTCTGCTTGTTCCATGTGACAAAGCCCTCGGGGGCCTTTTTCTTTTTAATTTTACGGAGCTTCTTGGGGTCGTCGCCCGCCTTGGCCATGAGCTTTGCGTTCTCGATCTCGTGCTCCGGGGCCTCGGCGATCACCATGCCCTCGGTGTCAAAGCCCGAACGCCCGGCGCGACCAGCGATCTGATGGAACTCGCGGGCGCGCAGGCGACGCATCTTGTAGCCATCGAACTTGGTGAGCGCGGTGAGCACCACGGTGTGGATGGGTACGTTGATGCCGACGCCGAGTGTGTCGGTGCCGCAAATGACGGGCAGTAGGCCCTGCTGCGCCAGGCGCTCGACCAGGAGGCGATAGCGCGGCAGCATACCGGCGTGGTGCACACCGACGCCACATCCGAGCAGACGTTTGAGGATCTTGCCAAAA
>CABUWR010000090.1 GCA_902495265.1 uncultured Collinsella sp.
CTTGGCGTAAACGATTTGGTTGTCGTCGTTGAGCACGGCGAGCTTAACGGTGGTGGAGCCCACGTCGATGCCCAGGTGCAGGTTGCCACGAGCGTTCTCGGGGTTGAAGATCGCGCCCTCGGGGGCGTGGGCGGCGGCTACGGGCTCAGCGGCGGTAGCGGGCTCGCTGGCGACGGACGTCTCCCCTGCCGCGTTCTTGGCATCGGCAACTGCCTCGGCAACTTTCTCGGCAGCCGCGGTCGCGGCCTTCTGCGCGGCGTCCACCACGGCGGGCGCGGCCTCGCGCGCGGCAGCGACCATACGGTCCTTGATGCCCTCGACGAGTTTGCTCATCTGTCTCTCCTCTTAGTTGTTGGACTCGATGGTTGCGGCGGTGTCGACCGCGTCCTCGAGCTGCAAATTCAATAACTTCATGCCGTACTCCGGCACGTTAATATCGATGGGTTGGCCATACAGGTCGCCGGGGCGCACAAAGGCGAGCACCGTCATAATGCGCGCCATGGCCTCGGGCGATTCGGTGAGCCCACGCTCAAACCAGCGCTGAATCATGCCGACCTCGGCACTCACGACGTAGGTGACGTAGTAGTCAAAGAACGTGCCCAGCGCTAGGCCCAAAATGCCCGTCTGCGCACGCGGCACCACAGCCTCACGAGCGGTGTCGATAATTCTTTTAATGAAGGCCTGGTCGCCGCCCGGACCCAGCAGCGCACCGATCAAGTCGCGGTTGGCCGCAAGATAACGCAGCAGCTCAACCGAACCGGGCGCCGGCTCGAGCTCATCGATGTTGTGGTAGAGATCGGGCAGCTGAGCTGCGGTGATGAGCTCAATGCGCTCACGGATCTCGGCCAGCAATCCGTCCTCGATTTGATTGATAAAGTCGGGGATATCGCGGTAGTGCGAATAGAACGTGCGGCGCGTAAGACCGGCGCGCTCGGTGAGCGACGCAACGTTAATGCGCGAAAGGTCGCCGCTTTCGGCAAGCTCGCTGGCAAGCGCCTGGCGAAGGGCACGCTGCGAGCGAAGGGACCGGCGATCACATTTCTCGAGCTGGGACAAGCGTCCTCCTTGTTACTCAACCTGTGCGCTATTGCACAGTGCGAGTATTATTGCACACCGTGTGTATCAACACGTAAAGGCAATATTTTGGATGTGACAGGGGGAGTGTCCCTTTGTCACATCCCGCCTGGCTTTTGGAGCGGCATTACCGATTGTCCGAAATGGCATTCGTGGGTAGAATAGTGTCGACGGCAGCCCAAGTTGTAGCTGGCTGGGCAACGCCGTTGTTTGCATTAGGGGGTCAACGCCTTAGCGGCGGCGACCCCTTCTGTTGCGCTTCGAACGCTGCTTGAGTGCCTCGGAAAGGCCGACAAGCGCCGTGAAGAACGAGACCAAAGCGGTCAGAAGTCTCACGAAATCAATCAAATCGGTCATGGGCATCACCTCCCATCAGATGGAGGGCGCTGCCCGGCACATGGAACTGCCGTCAACGATACCGATTCTATCAAAGCGCAGTTAGATATGCGAATGTTTGTTCGTATATCAGAAGATCGGAGCTCGGGTATGGCGAAGGAACGGTTCCTTTGCCATACCAGAGCTTGTCGCCGAACTGCTACCTACATTTTTCAAGTTATTCGGCCACGCTGCTGGTTCTGCATAAATGCACCGCCGGGATTATCTGAGAGTTTTTGTCCTTATTTGAGCGCATGCATGCCCATTTGCTCACTTACGTCACCGAATCAAACACCATTAGAGGTATGAATGTTCCTGAAAGGGAATCTTTAGCCATTTAACGACCTCCGACAGGCCGAATAACTCGAAATTTGTTGGTGGCGAAAGCGTAACAGTCCTATACGCCAAAAGCCGGCATCTCCCATGTGACAGAGGGGCTGTCCCTTTGTCACATTATTCGATAATGGTGCGGGAGTTTTGCTTGCGCATGGTGACGAGCATGTGTTTGGGGACGGCATGGACCATGCAGCTGCCGATGGTCGCGGTCGCGGCGGCCTTAGCTGCATCGCTTGCGTTTTTGGTCGCGTAGCTGTGACGGAAACGCTTGAGCATGGCGATATCGTTGCCGCCGTCGCCGTAGACCGCAACCTCGTCCTCGGCAATGCCGTAGTAGCCCGCCAGCCAGGCCACGCTCTCGCCCTTGTTGCACGCCACGTCCGTGATCTCGAACATCACCGGATCGAACGGCGCGTTGACCACGCGGTCCGAGCGCTCGGCCAAATACGTCTTAAGGTCGCGCTCCAGCTCGGGCGAGGTCACGCGGCAGTTGATCTTACACACATCGTGGCGCAGGATGTCGCCGATCGACTGATCGAAATACTGCTCCTCGTGATAGCCGCCACGCGCGCGCATACCGCGCATCACGATGCGCTTGATAGGGCTGTCCTTCTTAAAACCCGCCTGGTGCATCTCGAACGAACCGCTCGAGAACATGCCGTCGGGCGTGGAGCAGTCGAAGCAAATGTCCGGGAACGCCTTGAGCAGCTCCTCGGTAACCTGCGGGTCGATGGTCCAGGTCTTGAGCACTTCGCCATGGCTGTTGCGCACGATAGATCCGTTGGAGCAGCAGGCGTCGAGTGCCAGACCTGTAAAGCCATGCTCGCCGATCGGCAGCGTCGAGCGTCCGGTCGCGGGAACCACATGCAGGCCGGCCTCGGTCAGCTCGCGAATGGCACGGCGGATGGTCCCGTCTGCCTCGTGCAGGGCGTTCAGCAGCGTTCCGTCTAAGTCACTCGCAAACATCTTGATCATGGGCATGCCTCTCCTTCGTCTGCACGATATTGTAGACGAAGGAGAGGCATGCCCAAACAATGCCGTCCCGGCGCGACGTGCCACCGCCTCCACAATTTCACGGTGTCCCAGCGCGTTAAGACAATCGCCACAAGCGACTTTTCAGCCGATAAAACAGCGCCGTCGTCAACGTCAACACCGCCAACATGCCTGCGAATACAATCGCCGGTGTCCATCGATCATATGCGAGCCCGTAAACCAATTGGCCAATAGGCGTTGCACAGGAAAGCATCATATAAACGAGTGCCAGCACTTTTCCGCAGAGTTCCTTTGGCGCTGACCGCTGAACAAATGAAACGATTTCGACCGATGCAATGCTTGCCCACGCCATGACCCATGCCGAGCCGGCCGCAAGCGCGGCAAACGCTAATTCATCAGGACCGCTCAGTAGCGTGACAATAATCGGTACGACTCCAAAACAAATCATCGCAACATATCGACATATGCCCTTGAAGGAAAAACGATGCGGCCAAATACCGACCAAACCACTGCCGACAAGACCACCTAAGCCCATAGCCACCTCAATAATCCCAACAAAGGATGACTGCATTCCGAGATGCTTTGCAACAATAACGGGAGTACCAATCGTTAACCCGACTAACGCAAGGTTCAAATTAGCCGCAAGCAAAAACGCAACGAGCAATGATGCGTTTTGAACCAGGTACCGAATCGACTCCCGGAAATCGCTTCGGCATGTCGAGCAAGTCGTACTGTCCCCCGTCATTCCAGATGAGGCATATCGCTTGAGTGCGCCCCCGAACAGCAGGGCTGACATCGCAAACGTCAACGCCGCGGTTTCGCATAGAGCATCGATACCAAAGCACCCATAGACTGCCGTCCCGACTACAGGCCCCAAGATATTGCTCGCCATGGTTACCTGCGAGACCAACGCTGTGGCACGCTCAACCTTTTCTTGGCCCATCATGTGCACCGTCTCAATTTGAAGCATCGGTTTCAGCAGCGATTGGATGCCATATTGGACGCAAAGTATTGCCACCACGACAACGGCAAGAGGCAGCGACCGCTTCATGGGGATAAACAACAGCGATGCAGCCATCAGAACAATGCCGAGCACCACAAGAACCCCGCGATGTCTCCCGCGATCCGCCAAGATTCCGCCAGCCGGAGTCGCAAGCACGCCCGGCACGAACGCTATCGCCGCGACGGCACCATATAACGTTGATGAGCCGCTGCAATCGAACAAGTAAAGCGGGCACGCAAAGCACAGTGCCGACAACATCGAATACGCGCACAGCTGTGCAACAAGAAGACCGAAAAGCCTGATAGATCGCACTGTTTTATGCGCTAACGAGACGCTACTCCTCCGCATTCCAGCCATAAGCCTGCCCCTCTATACATACCATTAGTATGTATTTAATGACTTGAAAAGGGCAGCCGTGGCTACCCTCACAAATCAATTACATACCGTTGGTATCTATATTACCACCCGGCACGGTTCCATACGCCCCAAATCTGGGCCGTTGTCTGGAGCACTTCATTACCCAAATCGAGCCCCACCGCGGCCGCCATCTGCGCCAAGCATTGCGCGCGAGCGAGCATTCGGTCCTTGGATTCAAGCGGACGGAACAATGGCAGCAGCCAAAGATTCGCCAACAACGATACGGCCTCCGCCGCTTCGCGCGGGCATTCACACGCAATGGAGCCGTCGGCGATGCCCTCCTCGATCACTGGCAGGAGATAGCCATCGGCCGACTCGTCGAACGAGCCCTGGTACTGCATCGCCAGTAGACGCGAGCTTTTTACCGGATCTGCCGCAGGATGCATGCGTGCCCATAGCTCAATTTGTGGAACGACAGACTCGGGCGCGTACAGTCGCTTGAGCTTTTGGGCTCCGGTCATATTGCCGATACCAAGTGTTGAGCGACGTTGCTCAACAATCGGAGCCATTGCCCGATCAAATGCGGCGTTGAAAATCTCTTCTTTGCTCTTAAAGTGATGATAGACAGCGCCCTTGGTCATGCCATCGAGGCGGTCGACGATATCTTGAATGCTCGTCCCCTCATAACCCTGTGCGCAGAATAGCTCCAGCGCCGCGTCGAGAATCTTCGCGACCGTCTCCTCGGGATATTTATTACGCCCCATAATCTGTCCATCCGCAACGCAAGTCTTGTGCCTCATTGCAGTATTTTAACGTTGCGGATGGCAGACAGTCGATTCTACACCGCGGCGGGGCCGTGTTCGTCGGTACGGATGCGGATGACCTCCTCGACCGGCTCGACCCAAATCTTGCCGTCTCCAACGGCACCGGTGCGAGCAGCATTGCAGATAATCTCGACAATTCCGTCGACATGCTCATCGGCGCAGATAAGGGTGAACTGTACCTTAGGGATCGTGTTGACAAGCAACTCGTTGCCGCGCACGTATTCCTTCCAGCCATGCTGCGCGCCGCAGCCCTGCACCTGGTTGATGGTCATACCACGAACATCAGCAGCAAACAGCGCATCTTTAAGAACCTCAAGCTTTTCCTGACGCACGATAGCCGTGATCTTTTTCATAGTGAATTCCTCTCAATAATCAACGTATCCCTTTACATGAGACGCGGGTTTCCCAAGTGCCGCAAACCAACCTCAGAGATCAAAAAGTTCAACTGACTGGTCTTAGCAGGTTTCCCAAGTGCCGCAGATTGCCGTGAAAGAGGAGCGAAGCGTACTTAAGTACGTGAGCGACGATTGAACGGCAAGGTGCGGTGCTTGGGGAAGCTGCTAATCGAGTCCCGAGAAGGAGGGATACGCGCTCTCGCCGTGCTGACTCGCATCCATGCCCAGCGCCTCGTCGGCCTCGTCCACGCGCAGGCTGCCGTGGAACAGCGCCTTGACCACCGCGGCGATCACCAAATCGAGCACCAGCACAAGAGCGACCGTCACCACAATACCCAAAATCTGCGAGATGAGCAGCGACACGTCGCCCGTGTAGAACAGGCCTCCCTTACCGGTCCACGAGAGCTCCGGCACGCAGAACAGGCCCGTGAGCACGCCGCCCAAGATACCGCCGACACCGTGGCAACCGAACGCATCGAGCGCATCGTCGTAGCCAAACTTGGTCTTGAGATGACTGATAGCCAGGTAGCAAACGGGCGAGACAATCAGGCCCATGACCAGCGCCGCCCACGGCTCGACA
>CABUWR010000091.1 GCA_902495265.1 uncultured Collinsella sp.
CGCTACTGGCGCTCGGTGCGGAGCTGCGCTCGGGTGTGGAGACGGTGCTTGATCTGATTGGGTTTGACGAGCGCGTGCGCGATGCCGACCTAGTCATAACGGGTGAGGGCAATATGGACGAGCAATCCGCCGCCGGTAAGGCGCCGGTGGGCGTGGCCCGTCATGCGAAGCGATATGGCAAGCCGGTGGTCGCCGTCGTGGGCGGTCGTGCGGACAACTTGGATGTAGTGTATGAGCAGGGTATCGACCTAGTGCTGCCGATTTGTCGTAAGCCTATGCCCCTCAGCCAAGCGCTTGACCCCCAGGAAGCTACAACCAACCTCATCTGCGCCGGTGAAGCAGCCGCCCAAGCCTACGACCTCGCTCGCCTCTAAAACCCAACTCCCTATAAGTTGCGGTGGAATAGTTCCTGTTTGGCGGCTCAGGCGGCAAAAACAGGAACTATTCCACCGCAACTTCGAGAATGGCTATCCGAGGCTGGCCACCTTGGGCCTTGGGGCGGACCGTCCGCTATGAAATGCGGCCATCTACTACGTTTAGTCGAGCGCCCTCGACCATCCCGGAATATGCGAAAATAAAACCGCAGGTAGACGGCTTGCCGATTTTTGAAAAAGCCGGCTATGGTTGACCCCCGCGGCTTAAACGTAGTAGATAGGCCCCTTTTGTGGCACGGCAGCAGACCAGTCTTTTTGGGACGGGGCTTATTTGACCACCTGTCGATCTGATTGCCCAAGTAGTCAAAAAGCCCCGTCCCAAATTAGCTACCTTGCCCCATCGGGCGGGAGCGGGTAATATATATCGAGCGCCTAGCGCGTTCGATGGGTTCGGATGACGACATGTTCCGAATCTGGTCAGGTCCGGAAGGAAGCAGCCATAAGGAGCCTCTGTCGGGCATCCGGATCCATCGAGTGCGCAGGCTTTCTTTTTTGCGCGGTTTTACCAAACCGCGCAATGATCGACGCTGCGCGCCACCCAGAGCGACAATTTGTCATTCAAAAGGCAAGGCATGACCAGAAGGTCTATGCCTTGCCTTTTTCATGCCAACTTGTTCGCTCTGGATGGCGCTCGCTGACCGCGCCTAAACATAGGCGGTTTTTACCGCTATCCAAGATTCTTCTGTAACGAGTTGCTTACGCATCTCCAGGGTTCTCCGTACTATCATGAATCAGATTGAAGAGAGATGATGATAGGGAGCGCCTATACATGATTGAGCTGCTCAGGCGTTTTGGTGGTAAGTTTCGCCGGTATATGGTGATTGGCCCTGCGTGCAAGCTGATCGAAGTGATCTTTGACCTGCTGACGCCGCTGGTGATTGCCCAGATGATTGATAAAGGTATCGGTGCGCACGACGTGAGTGCCGTCGTCCACTACGGCATGGTGCTCGCCGCCATGGCCGTGGTCGGCATCTCGTTTACGCTCGTCTGCCAAAAGATGGCGGCGCTTGCCTCGCAGGGCATGGGCACCGACATTCGCGGTGCGCTCTACCAGCACATCAACAAGCTGAGCTATGCTGAGCTCGATCGCTTTGGCACGCCGTCGCTCATCACGCGCATTACCAACGACGTCAACCAGGTGCAGCTTGCTGTGGCGCTGGGCGTGCGCATGCTCATCCGCTGGCCCTTCTTGGCGGTGGGTTCCATGGTCGCGGCCCTTGCCATCGACCTTAAGCTCGGCATCATCTTTTTGATTTGCACGCCCGCCATCGGCCTGGTGTTTTGGTTTGTCATGGCGCGCTGCATCCCGTACTACAAGCAGCTGCAGGCAAAGCTCGACCGCATCGCGCTCATTTGCCGCGAGGGGCTTTCGGGCGCCCGCGTGGTCCGGGCGTTTGTGCGCGAGGGTCACGAACGTGAGCGTTTTGCCCAGGCGGCCGATGACCAGGCGCGTGTCGCAATCGCGGTGGGCAAGCTCTCGTCGATCCTCAACCCCGTCACGTTTTTGGTGATGAACCTGGGCGTGTGCGCCATCC
The DNA here is from genome assembly GCA_902495265.1 of uncultured Collinsella sp. Classification (GTDB taxonomy): domain Bacteria; phylum Actinomycetota; class Coriobacteriia; order Coriobacteriales; family Coriobacteriaceae; genus Collinsella. The sequence goes on from CABUWR010000091.1 coordinate 1,970, forward strand.
TGTGGGTGGGCGGCATCCAGGTCAACGTGGGCGAGCTCACGCAGGGCCAGGTCACGGCATTCGTCAACTACATGACGCAGACCCTGACCTCCATCGTGTATGTCGCCAACCTGGTCGTGGTCTTTACCAAGGCGAGCGCCAGTGCGTCGCGTCTCAACGAGGTGCTCAATTGCGTGCCGAGCATCACCGACGAGGGCAACCAGCCGGTTGCGCTGCCCGAGCCGGGCGCACTGGCGGGTGGCGCTGTTCCGGTCCCCGCGCTGAGCTTGAGCCATGCGAGCTTCTCCTTTGGCGCGGGCGCCGCCAACGCCGTCAATGACGTGACCCTGGAGCTGCCGCTGGGCAAAACGCTCGGCATTATCGGCGGCACGGGCAGCGGTAAGTCGACGCTCGTCTCGCTCATCCCGCGCCTGTACGACACGGGCACCGGCAGCGTGAGCGTAATGGGTGCCGACGTGCGCGCCTGGCCGCTCGACCAGCTGCGTCATGTGGTTGCGACTGTTCCGCAGCGCGCGTCGCTCGTGAGCGGCACGATTCGCAGCAACCTAACCTGGCGCGACGAGTCGGCAACCGATGAGGAGCTGTGGGCGGCGCTCGATATAGCGCAGGCCAGCGAGTTCGTGCGCAACAAGCCGCAGGGGCTCGGCGCCCCGGTCGAGGCGGGCGGCAAGAACTTCAGCGGTGGCCAGCGCCAGCGCCTGACCATTGCGCGTGCCCTGGTGGGCTCGCCGCAGATTCTGATTATGGATGACTCCGCCTCGGCGCTCGACTTTAAGACCGATGCAGCGCTTCGCCACGCCATCCGCGAGCGCAGCGTACGCGGTGCCGCCGCGGGCGGACTCCCGCTAACCACGGTGATCGTGAGCCAGCGCGTCTCGACCGTGCGCGATGCCGACATGATCTGCGTGCTCGACCACGGCTCGGTCGCGGGCCTGGGTACGCACGACGAGCTGTACGCAAACTGCCAACTCTATCGCGAGATTTGCCAGTCGCAGCTTCGTCGCGAGGAGCTCGAGGGTCAGCAGGGGAGCACGACGCCCGCGTCCGCCCCGGCTGCCCCGGCATCCACTTGCGCAAAGGAGGGCTGCTAAATGAATCCGTATACTTCTTCCGGTTCGGTCGCCACGATGACGGCCAACGTGTCCGGCAACGATAACCTCAACGACCTGGGCGACGGTCCGCGCCAGCCCGGCGACCCCGAGCGTTACCCCGTAGGCGCGGTAACTCGCCGTCTGCTGGGCTACGTCCGTCCGCATCGCATTTCGTTTACGGCGTCGTTTGTGAGCGCCGCCATCTCGGTGGTCTTGCAACTCTATACGCCCATCCTCATCGGCGAGGGCATCGACCTCATCGTTGCTGCCGGGCAGGTGGACTTCGGGTCGCTGCTGCCGCTCGTTACCAAGCTCGCAATCGTCGTGGTGGGCGCGGCAGCCTTCCAGTGGCTGCAGGGCTACTGCGTCAACCGTCTATCCTACGAAACGGTGCGCGACATGCGCGTGGAGGCGAGCGACAAGCTCAGCCGCATGCCGCTCAGCTTTATCGACGGCCATGCCCACGGCGACCTCATGAGCCGCGTGGTCAACGATGTCGACCAGGTGGGCGATGGCCTGCTGCAGGGCTTTACGCAGCTCTTTACCGGCGTCATCACCATCGTGGGCACGCTCGCATTTATGCTCTCCATCAACCTGACCATGACGCTTGTGGTGGTGCTCGTTACGCCGCTTTCCATCTTTGCGGCCGGTGCCATCGCCAAGCTTTCCAATAAGAGCTTCACTGCTCAACAGCGCATCCAGGGCCAACTCGGCGGTCATATCGAGGAGTATGTGGGTGAGCAAAAGCTCGTGGACGCCTTCGCCTACGGCCCGCACGCTCAACAGCGCTTTGATGCCCTTAACGCCGAGCTCTATACGGCGGGCGAGCGCGCGCAGTTTATGGGTTCGCTCTCCAACCCCGGTACGCGCTTTATCAACAACATCATCTACGCCGTGGTTGCCGTGATCGGCTGCGCGGGCGTGATCACGGGCGTGCCTGCGGCGCTCACGGTGGGCGGCGTGCAGATCTTCCTGTCCTACGCCAACCAGTACACTAAGCCGTTCAACGAGGTCACGAACGTCATCACGCAGATCCAGACCGCGTACGCCTCGGCGCGCCGCATGTTCGCGTTGCTCGACGCGCGCGAGCAGGAGCCCGACGCTGCGGATGCCATTGAGCTCGCCGCCCCGAAGGGCGAGGTTTCGTTTGAGCATGTGGACTTTAGCTATGTGCCCGGCCGCAAACTGCTGCAGGACATCTGCATCGAGGCCAAATCCGGCATGCGCTTTGCCCTGGTCGGTCCCACGGGCTGTGGAAAGACGACGCTCATCAACCTGCTGCTGCGCTTTTACGATATCGATGCTGGGCGCATCGTGGTCGATGGCTGCTCCTCGCGTGACTACACGCGTGCGAGTCTGCGCCGCGCCTTTGGCATGGTGCTGCAGGACACCTGGCTGTTCGAGGGCACAGTGGCCCAGAACATTGCCTACGGTTGCCCAGATGCCACGCGCGAGCAGATTGTCGAGGCCGCCAAGCGCGCTCATGCGCATAAGTTTATCGTGCAGCTGCCAGGCGGTTACGATACGGTGATCGGCGAGGACGGCGGCACGTTTAGCCAGGGTCAAAAACAGCTGCTGTGCATCGCGCGCGTCATGCTCACCGATCTGGCGATTCTGCTGCTGGACGAGGCAACGTCGAGCATCGATACGCGTACCGAGCTGCAAGTGCAGGCGGCATTCGACGAGCTCATGGCTGGCCGCACGAGCTTTGTCGTAGCACACCGCCTGTCGACGATTCGCAACGCCGATTGCATCCTGGTCATGCGCGATGGCGAGATTATCGAGCGTGGCACGCACGATGAACTGCTCGCGGCAGGCGGCTTTTACGCCGAGCTCTACCGCAGCCAGTTCGCCCAGTGAGCAAGCCCGTGGGGCAAATTAATCAGGTTTGTTTGTCTCATAGAGCGATCGTGTTATATAGCGTTCTACCAGCGCGTGAAACAATTTGACGGCGTTTTGTGAAACAGTTTTTCGGCCATTCGTGAAACGTTCTGCGGCGGTTTCAATCCGAAGTACATACTGTTCGAAATCTGTCCAAAGATGTCGTCTGCGTCGCCAATCGACAGACGGTGGTTTACATCTGTCACGTTAGTACTAAGATATTCATCTAATAAATTGCATTAGTGGCTTTAGTTTTGGGGGAAACGAGGCAACGTGACTATGACGTGCTCTTTGGTGGTTAACAGCAAGAGCGGTAATACCAGGATGGTTTCGGGCGCGATCAAGCGCGCTCTGCAGGCTGCGGGCGTTGAGTTTGTCCATGCCGCGGCGTTGAGCGACGATGCGGATGCAGATCAGGTTGCGCTCGAGGCGCAGGGCGCCTGCGCGGCCGACACGGTGCTCGTCGGTTTTTGGTGCGACAAGGGCGCGTGCACGCCTTCGGTTGCCGCGCTGCTCTCCGCTCTGCACGGCAAGCGCGTTTTCCTCTTTGGTACCTGCGGTTTTGGCGCCGACCAGAGCTATTATCAGCAGATTATCAATCGCGTGACCTCCAATTTGGCCGAGGATACCGAGCTTGTGGGTTGGGCAATGTGCCAGGGCAAGATGGGTCCCGCGGTCAAGCAGCGCTACGAGGCCATGCTCGAGCAAGATCCCGACAATGTCCGCTTTAAGATGCTGCTCGATAACTGGGTCGCCGCAAAGGATCACCCCACCAAGGATGATCTGGACCATATGGCGGCGGCGGCCAAGAAGGCCGTGCTGGGCGAGTAGCTCCCATCGCTGACGGCGGTCGGCCCATCTTTCTAAATGAAACGTCCTCCCGGGCGTCGGGGCACGAAGTTCCCTGCTCTACAGTCCTGCGCAAGACGAAGGCCACATTAAGTGGCCTTCTTTGCGTGCGGAACTCGCGATGAA
>CABUWR010000092.1 GCA_902495265.1 uncultured Collinsella sp.
ATTGGCTTCAATACGAGCTGACGGACCCCTTCAATTCGGCCAAGCCCATACGAACGGACTTTGCCTGGGAGCGCCAGGCGCGGGAACTCACGCTGGGCGAGCTCGACGGGCTCATCAAATATACCGACCAGACCATGTTGGCCGGACGCACCACCGCCGAGGCGCTCGTTGCCGAACGACAGCGCGAGGCGCACCTATCGCTCTACGGTCATCCTCTGCTGCGCTTTACCATAAACGAGGTCCGCTCGGCAGGAATGCTCGCCAAAAAGCTGCAGACGGCAGGCATCCGGCAGACCGCGCTGCCGACGTGGCTCAACGACGTGGAGCTGTAGGAGCTGCTAGGCCGCGCATCGCCGGATCGCACCCCCCCTATCTGGGCCGCGTTTTCCCAACGGCCACGCCAACGGAAAGCGCGTCCCAGTCTGGACGCTCAAAACGGGATGCACTTTCCGGATGGCGGGCCTAGTGGAAACGGCGTCCCGGAATCCGGCCTCGGAACGGGTCGTGCTTTCCGGTTGAGTCCTTCAGCGGAAACTGCATCCCGGAATAAACGCTCAAACTGGGACGCAGTTTCCGCTGAGGTTCTATCCGGAAACCGTGTCCCACTCTGAGCGTCAATTCTGGGATGAACTTTCCGCCTGAGGGTTCAGCCGGAAACGGCATCCCACTCTGAAGCGAAATTCTGGGACGCAGTTTCCATTTGAGGCCTCTACCGGAAAACGAATCCCATTCTGAGCGTCGAATCCGGGACACAGTTTCCGCTCCAAACAAAAGGCCCCGGCTCGCGATGGAGCTGGGGCCAAAGGCGCAGCGTATGTAGTTGATGCTGAGCGCGAACGGCCCATCAGCAATGGCCGCCCACGCTCTACCCTACCCGCGGTGACGGGCGCGGCTGTACGGCGTATCCACCATGGGCAGATCCGGACGCAGCTTGCCGTCGAATGCGCGATAGGCGTTCTGTACGGCGGGCGCCGTGGGGATCGTGGCGATCTCGCCGATGCCCTTGCCGCCATATGCCACGGGCAGCAGCTCGTCCTTCTCCACGTAGATGGCGTGGATATCCGGAATCTCAGGCGCACGGAACAGCCCGAGCGTACCGTACCTTGCCTGGGGCACGCAGTCCTTGAGCGGCCAGTCCTCGGTAAGCGCATAACCCATACCCATGAGCACGCCGCCTTCAATCTGACCCTGGATGGAGATGGGATTGACCACCTTGCCGGAATCGTGCGCGGCATAGATCTCGCTCACGCGGCCGTCGTCGTCCAAAATGACCACATGCGTGGCAAAGCCGTAGCAGATGTGGCTCTTGGGGTTGGGAACGTCGGCGCCCAGCTTGTCGGTCGGCTCCAGGTACACGTAGCCAAACTCGCATCCTTCGAGCGCCTTGATGGCGGCCGCGGGATCCTGAGGATGCATGCCCTGGCCGGCGACGAGCTCCTGTGCGCGCAGCTGATAGGCGTGACCGTCGTCGTACTCAATCTTGACGCCGTCGCCATGCGCGCTCACGGGAGCATCGGGGGCAGGCTTGCCGGCCTCGATGCCAACCATGGCATCGCGCAGCAGGAAAGCGGCGCCGCGCACGGCCTCGCCGGTCACGACCGTCTGACGCGAGCCAGACGTGGTGCCGGAGTCGGGAGCGTTCTCGGTGGAGCACTCGCCGTTGGCGATGCAGCGAAGCGGCAGACCGCAGGCCTCGGCAACGTCCTGCAAAAAGACGGTGTTGCAGCCCTGGCCGATGTCGGACGTGGCGGCATAGACCACGGCCACGCCGTTCTCGACGCGAATCTTGCAGCGGCCGGCATCGGGCAGGCCCACGCCCACGCCGGCGTTCTTCATGGCGCAGGCAATGCCGGCGTGTCCGGGATGCGCATAGTAGGCATCCTTGACCTCGAGCAGCGTCTCCTTAAGCGCCGTGGAGCAATCGGCAATCTGGCCGTTGGGCAAAACCTCGCCCGGCTCGATGGCGTTACGGTAGCGGATCTCCCACGGATCCAGGCCGACCTTCTCGGCCAGCAGGTCGATCAGGCTCTCGAGCGCAAACTCGGACTGACACACGCCAAAGCCGCGGTACGCACCGGCGGGCGGGTTGTTGGTGTAGTAGCCAAAGCCGCGAATGTCGGTGTTCTGGTACTTGTAGGGGCCGACGGCATGCGTACAGGCGCGCTCGAGCACCGGACCGCACAGCGACGCGTAGGCGCCGGTATCGAAGTTGATCTCGCAGTCCAGGCCGGTAAAGTTGCCCTCGGCGTCGCAGCCCAGCGTAAAGGTGCCGTCCATGGCATGGCGCTTGGGATGGAACGCGAGCGACTCGGCACGCGTGAGCCTACACTTCACAGGACGCTGGAACTTATATGCGGCGAGCGCGGCCAAGTGCTGGATGGACACGTCCTCCTTGCCGCCAAAGCCGCCGCCCACGAGCATGGTCTCGACGACCACGCGCTCGGGCTCGTTGTCCCAGCCAAACATGTGGGCACACTCTTTGCGCGTATCGTAGGCACCCTGATCGGTCGACTGTACCTTGACGCCGTTCTTGTACGGGTAGGCGACGGCGCACTCGGGCTCCAAAAAGGCGTGCTCGGTAAAGGGCGTGGTAAAGCGCTGCGTCACGGTGAATGCGCTCTCCGCCAGCGCCTTGGCGGCGTCGCCACGCGTCACGTGACGGCTCTGGCATACGTTGTCCTTGAGCTCCACCGTGTTGCCAAAGGCAAAGAAGCTGTCGTGCAGGCGCGGGGCGTCGGCAGCCCTGGCCTCGGCGATGTTGCGCACGGGCTCCAGCGGCTCGTATTCGATCTTAACGAGCTTCTTGGCCTTCTCGAGCGTCGCCTCGTCCTCGGCGACCACCAGCACAATGGCATCGCCCACGCAGCGGGTGATATCGCCCGCCGCGATCATGACGTCCCAGTCCTGGATAAGGTGGCCGACTTGGTTGACCGGCACGTCCTCGGCGCGCAGGATGCCCACCACACCGGGCAGGGCCTCGGCCTTGGAGGTATCGATGGAGAGCACGCGGGCGCGCGGATACTTGGAGCGCACGGCGCTGGCATAGGTCAGGCCCGGCTGATCGAGCTCATCGATGTCGTCGGGATACTTGCCCTCGCCGAGCACCTTCTTGCGCACGTCAATACGGAAGGCGCGCTTGCCCACGCCGTAGTCGTCGCCGCGCTCCAAGTCCTCGTCGATCTGTTTTTCGCCGCGGAGCACCGCGGCTGCCAGCGAAATGCCCTCAATAATCTTCTTGTAGCCGGTGCAGCGGCAGACGTTACCGCGAATGGCGTACTTGATCTGCTCCTCGGTGGGTTCGGGGTCCTCGGCGATGAGCGCCGCACCCGCCATGACCATACCGGGGATGCAAAAACCGCACTGCACGGCGCCCACGGCGCCAAAGGCGTACACAAAGGCCTCGCGCACGTCCTCGGGCAGACCCTCGACGGTCACGATGTCGCGGCCGGCGGCAAGGGCGGTGGTCAGCACGCAGGCCTTCACAGCCGCACCGTCCACGTGGATGGTGCAGGTACCGCACGCGCCCTCGGAGCAGCCGTCCTTGGCGGAATGGATATGCAGGTCGTCGCGCAGGTAGCGCAGCAGCGGTTTATTTTGGGTCGTCGTGCGCTCGATGCCGTTAACGGTAAAAGTGAATTCCCGTGCCATGGTGATTCCCTTCTACACGCCGGCGGCGATGCCGGTGCGGTCGTGGATGGCGCCATGCGGGCAGACGACGGCGCACATGCCGCACGACAGGCAGTCCGCGCCGTCGATATGGGCGCAGTTGTCCTCGATGCGGATAGCGCCGGCAGGGCACTTTTTAGCGCACATGCCGCAACCGATGCAGCTCGTGTCGCAGATCTTGCGGGCAATGGCGCCCTTATCCGTGTTGTTGCAGCGCACCAGGATGTTCTGGTAGCCGGGAACGAAAGCAATCACGCGCTGCGGGCACGCCATGCCGCACAGGCCACAGCCCGTGCACTTGGAGCGGTCCACGCGGGCGACGCCGTCGACCAGCGCGATGGCACCGTGGGGGCAGGCCGTAACGCAGGCGCCACAGCCAATGCAGCCTTCGCTGCAGCGGGCGTCGCCGCCTGCGGAGGCACAACCGCTTCCACAGGCAACGTAGGCCACGTGATGTTGAATAGCTTTGGCCATAAGAGACTCGCCTATTTCTTAAGAAGGTACGAATAGTTGTCGCGCACGGCCCTGATGGTCAGGCGGACGGCCTCGGGCAGACCGGTGTTGACGGCATCGACCGAGACGGTGCGGACCGTGCCGGCGACGCGGACCTTAAAGTGGTCCTCGTCCACGGCCAGGAAGCCCTCGTTCTCGGAGTTCTCCATGTCCTCCTCGCTCCAGAACAGGGTGAGCTTGTCCTTGTAGGGACGGCCCTCCTGGTAGGGGCAGAACACGGCGCAGTTGCCGCACTCGTTGCACATGCCGTCGACGTGGACGACCTGATGCTTGGCCAGGCCCGGCACCTTAATGGCCACGTTGGCGCGGTTGGGGCACACGTCGCAGCAGACCTCGCACACCGAGCCGCAGCCCAGGCAGCGGGTCTTGGTGCAGTTGCCCTTGTCGCGGCACAGCGACCCCTTGCGCTCGTAGCAGGTGTCCTCGCGGCCAGCCTGCTCGTTGCAATCGGCGTACTTGTTAAAGTCCACGCCGGCGATGGCGCGGGCGACTTCGCCGGCGTCGGCGATGGCCTCGACCACGGTAGCCGGACCGCGGCGACAGTCGCCCGCAGCCCAGACGCCCTCGACACCGGTGGAGGTGGCGGCAAGGCGGCCGCGACGGTCGTGCTCAACGCCCGCGGCGTCGTACAGGCTGGCATCGATGCCCTCGCCCACGGCGCAGATCACCGTGGTGGCGGGAAGCTCGACGGTCTCGCCCGTGGCGACGGGGCTGCGACGGCCGCTTGCATCCGGCTCGCCAAGTTCCATAACATCGCAGGTCAGCACGGCGCCGTTGAGTGCCTTGGGCGCCAGCAGCTCGCAGAACTCAACGCCGTCGGCAAGAGCAAGATCGAGCTCTTCCTCGTCGGCGGGCATCTGCTTCTTGGTGCGGCGATACACCAGGCGCACGTTCTTCACGCCTGCCAGGCGCTTGGCCACGCGAGCCGCGTCCATGGCGGTGTTGCCAGCGCCAATGACCACGACGTCCTCGCCCAGCTCGAGCTTCTCGCCCTTCTTGGCGGCCTCGAGGAACTCCAGCACATCGAGCTCGGCGCCCTTGCCCAGGCCCGCCGAGCCGGGCATCCAGGCACCGGTGGCCACGACCACGTCGGTAAAGCCCTGGGCCTTGAGCTCGTCAATGGAATCAACGCGGGCATTGAGCTGCACCTTAGCACCAAAGGCCAGGCAGAGCTCTGCGTCGTGGGAGATATCGTCGCTGGCGATACGGAACTCGGGGATGACGTGACGGACCACGCCGCCAAGCGAATCGCGGGCCTCAAAGATGGTGACGGGCACGCCGGCGCGCGTCAGGAAGAACGCCGTCGCCAGGCCGGCCGGGCCGCCGCCGATAACGGCAACGTTGTGCTCGCCGTCGTTGGCGATGGCCTGAGCGCGCAGCTTGGGCAGCACGGCGGTCATGGCCTCGCGGGCGGCCTTGAGCTTGCTGGCGCGGATCTGGGCGCCCTCGGGCTCGTAGAATGCGCGCTCGCAGGCACGACCGCAGGGATGCGGGCAGATGGTGCCGGTAATGAACGGCAGGGCGTTGCGCTCGATGATGATGTTGAGCGCATCCTCGTAGCGGCCCTCGTCAACAGCCGCCAGGTAGGCGGGAATATCCTGCTGGATAGGGCAGCTCGTACGGCACGGCGTCGTAAAGCAGTCGGAA
>CABUWR010000093.1 GCA_902495265.1 uncultured Collinsella sp.
CCTTTATGGCAGATGCTCTGTTTGCATCTATTGTAAAGGCGCACCGGTTGCCTTTATGCCGCGGCTGCATAAGGAGTGGGGTCTACGAGACGTGCTCGGGCGCTCCTGCCATGCGAGTCTGTCCATGTGCGCGAAGGTGCGGAAGTTCGACGGTTGCCACCATGACGCCGGTGAGGATGAGGGCGGCGCCAAAGAAGGCGATGGGGCTGAGGACCTCGCCGACCAGGAAGAACGAGAAGACGGCGGAGCATACCGGCTCGAGCGAGAAGGCGAAGCCGGTGGTCTCGGCAGGCACGTGGGGCTGCACGAGCGTTTGGGTGATAAAGCCATAGGCAGAGCAGATGAGTGCGAGCGCGACGACAACGACAATCTCGCTAGGCGTGCCGGGAAGCGTGAAACCGCCAAAGGTGAATGCGGCGATACCCGAGAATAAGCCGCCGAAGCCCAGCTGCCAAACGCCCAGAGCAAGCGGATCGACTTCCTCGACAAAGCGCTTGGCCACGATAATGTGGCTGGCATAGATAAAAGCCGAGAGCAGCATGATGATTGCGCCGGGATTCAGGCTGGTAAAGTCGGCGCCCGAGAGCAGCAGCATGCCGCAGGTGACGATGGCGGTGCCGACGAGCACCTTGCGCTCGGGGGCGCGACGCAGCAGGGCTGCGTTGGCAAACGGCACGATTACGACTGTCAGGCTCTGCAAAAAGCCGGCGGTGGAGGCGGAGGTGAGGCTGGAGCCCAGGCACATGCACGTGAGCTCGGATGCCATGATGGCACCGATGATGGCGGCGCGAACCATAAGGTCGCGGTTGATGCGCAACGCGTGCTTGTGGAAGAGCAGCAGACAGGCCGCAAAGGCGATGATGCAGCGCAGCGCAACGATGCTCGTGGCGTTCATGCTGTCCATGCCGATCTTCATGAGGGGATACGAAAAGCCCCATGCGACGGGAACGGAAAATGAGAGCGCGATTGCTTTTTTGCGATCCATGGGACTCCTTTTGTTACAGAACGGTTTCGCACAAAGGATTCTGCTCTCAGATGTGGATGTAGTAAAGCGAATGTATCTTCAGTATGATTAAGAAATGCTAATGTTGGCAGAAAAAGCCCTGGCAAAACGTTTTACGGCTGCATTGATGGGGAGGCACGATGGCATCGCGGTATCAGATTGTTTGTATGGTGGTCGATCGCGGCAGCCTTAAAGGCGCAGCGGACGAGCTGGGCTATACGCAAAGTGCGGTGAGCCAGGCCGTCAAGGCGCTCGAGCGCGAGCTGGGTACCACGCTTATCGAGCGCGGAAAGCAGGGCGTCTCGCTTACGCGCGACGGTAAACAATATCTGCCGTACCTGCGCCAGATCGTGACCGCCGAGGCCGAGCTCGAGGGCAAGCGCCAGGAGCTGCTGGGGCTTTCGTCGACTGATATTCGCATTGCGACGTTTACCAACGTGAGTCGTACCGTGCTGCCGCGTGTGATCCGCGACTTTGGAGCGCTGCACCCGGGCGTGCACTTTACCCTCAAGCAGGGAGATTACACGCGCAACGCCCAGTGGGTGCACGACGGCGTAGTGGATTTTTGCTTTACGGCACGCGGGTTTACCGCGGGGCTCGAGAAGCGCGTGGTCTATCACGACGAGTTGGTGGCACTGTTGCCGGCTGCGCATCCGCTGACGGCAAAGGAAAAGGTGACGCTCGCCGATCTGGCGTCCGAGCCGTTTGTGTTGCTGGATGAGGGCGAACAGAGCCTGGTGCTCGATGCATTCGCGGCGCATGGGCTGTCGCCGCACGTGACGAGTGAGGTGACCGACGACTACACCATCATGGCGATGGTGGAGGAGGGCCTGGGCGTGAGCATGCTCTACCGTCGTACTGTGGAGGGCATGCGAGCCGATATTTGTGTGCGGCCCATCGTGCATGCCCCCTCGCGTGACGTGGTGGCCGCATGGCGCAGCTGGGACACCATGCCCATCGCCACGAGGCGCTTTATCGACTATATGAGCTCGCATATTGTCAATTAATGACTGGCGCGGTGTTGAGTGCGGTGTTTAGCGGGCTGTCGTTTTGGCTTGGGTGGTGCGATAGGTGCGTGCCGGGTGGCAGAGTAATACCGCCACGACCATAAAGAACGCCGTGGTGCCCAGGCTGATGGGGTAGACCATCATGATGTTCGCAAAGGTGCGGAAGTGCGGGAACACGCAGAATACCCAATAGAAGCGGATGCCGCAGACGCAGATCATGGTGATGAGGGCGGGCATGAGCGAGATGCCAAAGCCGCGCAGGTAGCCGGACATGTTTTCGTAGAACATGCTAAAGGCGTACGCCGGGAAGATCGAGCACACGCGGATATAGCCGATTGAGACGATGTTGGGGTCGCTGTTGAACAGCGATAGGATCTCGCGCCCCAGACCGACAATAACGATAATCGTGGTGAGTGCAACGATACCGCCTTCGACCAGACAGACCTTAAGCGTTTTGGTGCAGCGGTCGATCTGGCGGGCACCGTGGTTTTGTCCCACAAAGGTGGTGCAAGCCTGGCTAAAGCTGTTGAGCAGGTTATAGCACACGTATTCCAGGCTCATGGCGGCGCTCGATGCCGCCATGACCTCGGTGCCCAGACTGTTGATGGCGGACTGGATGATGATGTTGGCGACGGCAAAGACGGCGCTTTGGATGCCGGCGGGCAGGCCGATCTTGACGATGCGCTTGAGGGCGATGGGGTCGATAGCCAAGTCGCGTGGGGTGACGCGGACGACGGAGTCGGTCTTGAGCAGGCGGATAAAGAGCGTAGCGGCGCTGACGGTGTAGGCGATGGCGGTGGCGATGGCGACGCCCGCGACGCCCCAGTGAAGTACGGGGACAAAGATGAGGTCCAGGCCAATGTTGAGGACGGTGGACACGGCAAGCGCCTGCAGCGGCATGCGGGTGATGCCGACGGAGCGGAAGATCGCGGCCTCAAAGTTGTAGAGCAAGATTGAGGGCAGGCTGAGCAAAAAGACGCGCAGGTAGAGCGAGGCGAGCGGCATGGTTTCGGCGGGAACGTTGAGCGCGGCGAGCATGGGCTCGGCAAAGATCTCGCCCAGAGCGATGACGACAAAGCCCACGAGCGCCATTAAAATCGAGGTATGGACGGCGCGTTTGACCATGTTCTGATCGTTGCGGCCGATAGCGTTGGCGATGACCACGTTGGAGCCAAGCGACATGCCAATAAACAGGTTGAGCATAAGGCTGGTAAGCGGAACATTGGAGCCGACCGCCGCCATGGCGAGGGTTCCCTGGTCGCCCGAGAAGTTACCGATGATGACCGTGGCGATGAGGTTCGATAGCTGCTCCAAGATGCTCGTGGCGGCCACGGGGAAGGCGAACAGGGGAATATTTCGCCACAGCGAGCCGGTGATCATGTCAATGTGCTTAGATGCGGTATCAGCCATACGCTCTCAATCTCTAATATGCTCTTTCGTGCTTATTTGCGCAGACGATGATACTCCTAATACATTCAGTCGGCACTTGGGGACGTTCCTTTTCTGCCGGCAGTTGGGGACACTCCTTGTCTCTTCTATGACTGGGTGGGGAAGGCGTGCGACAATGGTGGGCGTTGTGTTGTTCGCGCTAAGGAGTTGCCATGTTGTTGTGTCCCGTTTGCCATGAGCCGTTGGTGGACGACGAGCGCGGTGCTGCGTGCACGGGCGGACACCGGTTCGACCGAGCGCGCGAGGGCTATCTATATCTGCTGCGCTCGTCCAAGAGCGGCGACTCCATGGGTGATCCTAAGTCGCAGGCACGCAGCCGTCGCGACTTTCTGAACCGTGGATACTACGCGCCGTTGCGCGATGTGATGGTCGAGCTGGTGCGCAAGCAGGCGTCTGGGCGCGCCACGTCTGCGAGCGGACCCATGACGCTGCTCGATATTTGCTGCGGCGAGGGCTATTACACCAGCGCCATGGGCGCGGTGCCGGGCGTGGATGCTTACGGTTTCGACCTGGGCAAAGAGATGGTACGCCTGGCCGCCAAGCGCGGCGATGCGACCTACTTCGTGGCCAACATGAAGGACATCCCCGTGGCTGATGGCGCCTTTGATATGGTGACCGAGCTCTTCGCTCCCTTTAACGAGCGCGAGTTTGCCCGCGTGCTGGCGCCAGAGGGCTCACTCTATACCGTGGTGCCGGGTGCCCGTCATCTGTTTGGGCTTAAGGAGGTGCTCTACGACACACCGTACCTTAACGATGAGAAGCTGCCGAAGACCACCGAGCTCGAGTTAGTCGGAACGCAGCGGGTATCTGCGAATATTACGCTTCAGACCCAGGCCGATATCGAGGCGGTGTTCCAGATGACGCCGTACTACTATCGCACACGCCCTGCCGACAAAGAGCGCCTGGCAAATTTGGATACCCTTCAAACCGACATCGACTTCATCATCGCCGAGTACCGTCACAGCTAACCTACCAAAAAGGGACAGGTTTATTTTGGCAGGTTTTATCTGGGCAAATGCAAAGGGCCGACCGCGGAGATGCGCGATCGGCCCTTTTTAGTTGCTTGGCTGCAGAGGTTATGAGAAGCGAGCGCTTACAGGCGGTCCTTGTTCTCGGCCTTAACGGCGTGCGCCTGCTGAACAAAGAACAGGTCGTACACCACGATGACAAAGGCGACGATATTGACGGAGCTGCCGCCGAGCGCGGGAAGCGTGAGCGCGGCCTGGACGAGCGTGGCGATTGCGGCGACGATGCCGAGCTTAAACGCGCCATCCACCTGCGAAGGCTTGTTGGCGCCCTTAATGCCCGCAAGGCCCGCGGCGAGATCGATGAGGCCCTTGGCGACCAGCACGACCGCGGCGAGCATGGCGTTCGACCCGTACGTGGAATCGAGGTTGCCGGTCGCGATGCCGGCGATTCCAATGACGAGACTGGCGATGCCCAGAACAAAATAAATCAGGGCAAGGATTTTGAGTGTCTTGCGAGCGGCGCTCATAGCTGGTCCTTTCGATGCGGGCGCGGAGAATCTGTCGCACCCAGGTTGCGGCACATATCGTGAAGCACATTGTAGTTCAACGGGGCGATGCATGCGTTTGAAAGCGTCTCTTGCCTGTACGGTCCAACCTTTCAAAAAGGAAAGCTGGACGTAAGCCAAATCGATGGCAGCCCATGTGCGGCGCTGCGATGATGAGGCCGTAACAAGGAGCTGGTCTCAAGGAGGAGTCATGATGTACGGAGCAGGGCAAGTGCGTGAGCCGCGGTCGCTGGGAAGGCGCATGCGTGATTCTGTGATCGCTGCCGTGTGCACGGGATTGATGGCGGTGCTTTGCATTGCGATGCTGTGGGCCATGTCGCATGTGGGACAATAGCGGACGGTTGGGTGCCGACATAAACGGCACTCACGTATTCGTTTTGCTTGTTAAGGAGTACCCATGGGCGTCGTCGATCCCTTTTCTGTTGCTCGGGCCGCGGGGCTTGAGCTGATCGGGAAGTCCGAGGGCCTCACGCTCACCGACGGCACGATGGAGCTGCGCGCCGATTTCACCCGCATGCTTCCGCGGCTTAAACAGGGCCGTCTGCAACAAGAGTTGCTGGTAAAGGCTGCGCGCGCAAAAGGCATCGAGCGGCCATGGGCGATTGATGCCACGGCGGGCTTTGGCGAGGATTCGCTGCTGCTGGCGGCCGCGGGCTTTACCGTCGATCTGTATGAGCAGGATTGCGTGATCGCGGCGCTCCTCAAGGATGTCCTGGATCGCGCGGCAGATGATCCGGCGCTTGCGGCTGCCGTGGCTCGCATGCGCCTTCATGCG
>CABUWR010000094.1 GCA_902495265.1 uncultured Collinsella sp.
CGCGCGCCCCCTCGTCGAGCAGCCACTGAATATCGCGGCCATGCTCGCGACACCACTCGGAGCAGTCCAGAAACACCATGTACGTGCCCTGCGGACGTGAATAGGACACGCCCTCAAAATGCTCGTCCACGTAATCGCAGAAGTACTCGATATTACCGGCAAGCACCTGGTTGAGCTCGTCCACCCACTCGTAGCCCTGCGGCTGGTAGGCACCGATAAGCGCATGCATGGAGAGGACGTTCATCTCGTTGTAGTGGGTCTTGTTGGACACGGCGCACACGCGGTCGCGCAGCGTCTCGTTGTAGACGATGTGGTAGCTGCCGACCAGACCTGCCAGGTTAAACGTCTTGCTCGGCGCATAGAGGGCAACCGTGCGCATGCGGGCATCCTCGCTCACCGACTGCGTCGGGATATGCTTGTGTCCCGGCAGGATGATATCGGACCAAATCTCGTCCGAGATCACCACGCAATCGTGCTGGCGATAGATGTCCATGGCGCGCTCGATCTCGTCGCGCTCCCATACGCGGCCGCAGGGATTGTGCGGCGAGCAGAACACCGCAGCATGAACGTGGTTTTGGGCGAGTTTGCACTCCATGTCCTCAAAGTCCATGCGCCACACGCCCTGGTCGTCGAGTTTAAGCGGGCTGTGGACAATACGATAGCCCGCGGCTTCGATAGACTTGGTAAAACCAATGTAGGTGGGGCTGTGGACCAGCACCGCATCGCCCGGCTGGACATACGCGCGCAACGTCGACACGACGCCGCCCAGCACGCCGTTTTCGTAGCCGATATGCTCCGGCGCCAGACCCTCGACGCCGTTGCGGCGGCTCTGCCATTCGATGATGCGGTCGAAATACTCGGGGCGCGGGTTAAAGTAGCCAAACATGGGATGCTGAGCGCGCTGAATGATGTGCTCCTGGACCGTGGGCACCGTGGCGAAATTCATATCGGCCACCCACATGGGAATGCGGTCGAAGCCCTCGTCGGGTGCGTTCGGAGCCATACCGGGGATCTCGCCCCAGGAGTCAACGGCGATGGAGTCCATGCCGTGGCGGTCGATAAGCGAGCTAAAGTCGTATTTCATACTGAACTCCCGTGCGAAGTGGATTGTTTTGGTAGGCGTTATTGTCCACCAGCACGGGCGATTTTGGCATGGGGTTTGGCGCTTAATTTGACGGGTGCGGACGAACGGCTGGTTAGTCTTGCGCGTCGTTGACGGCGACTACGGTTAGCTGGGTTTTATCGACCGTAAAAGATATGTCGAGCCCGGCAAAGGCCAGGTGATAGACGCGGTTTGGCTCGTACTTGCTGCCTGCGCGGCGCGGGTCTTGGCGAAGGACCTCGACCAGACCGGGAAGCTTTGCGGGCGGGACCATGTCTTGAAGAGCTTGCGGGAACTCAACATCGAGCTCTTGCCACGGAGCATCCTCAATCCAGCCGCCGGTCGCATCCGGGTGGCAGTCCGCAAACGGGACGTAGGGCTTGATATCGTAGATGGGCGTGCCATCGCGCAGGTCGGCCCCCAGCACATGGATGATGGGGCCATCGTCGGTGAGCTCGACACGATTAAGCTTGACGCAGGTGAGCCCGATGGGATTAGGGCGAAACGGACTGCGCGTGGCAAAGACGCCCACACGCTCGGCCCCGCCTAGACGCGGCGGGCGCACGGTCTTCGACCACTTGGCATTGGTGCCGGACCTGTCCTGCGTTTTGGCATCGGCGGCTATGTCCTTAGCCGTGCCGCCGGGCGTTCCGTTTTCGAAGCGCCACAGCAGCCATAGGTGAGAGAAGGAGTCCAGGCCCTCAACCGCTGCGTTGGAGGCAAATTCCGGCTCAAAGACGATGCGTCCCTGCAGATGGGGCGCCAAAAAGCTGTTGCGCGGAATGCCGAACTTCTGCGGCAGGTCGGTATGTATGTGTGCGATAGGTTCCATGCCGGTCATTGTACGGCATGGAGGCGTGGGGCATTGCGCGCAATTCTTCGCCACGGTCCCCCGTCGTGCAACCAACGGTTGCTTGGAAGGGTGCCCGCCGCCGCGTATGCTTAAGCCATCAACCAGCAGAAAGGAGCCGCTATGGCCTTTGCAGAAAAGCTCATCGCTGTCCGTCGCGTCCATCACCTTACCCAGGAGCAGCTCGCCGCCAAGCTCTTCGTCACGCGCCAAGCCGTCAGCCGTTGGGAACGCGGCGAGGTCACACCGGGCATCGACATGATGAAGCTCATTGCCGCCGTAACCGGCGAGCCCCTGTCCCACCTGCTCGAAATGCCCGAGCACTATTGTCAGAGCTGCGGCATGATACTCACGCCCAACGACTGCGGCACCGACGCCGCGGGCGCCACGACCGACCATTACTGCAAGTGGTGCTACGACCACGGCAAGTACACCTACGACACCACGATGGAGGCGATGATCGAGGACTGTGCCCCGCGGCTGGCGCAAAACACCGGCATGTCGCTCGACGAAGCCGTCTCGCTCATGGGCGCCGTCCTGCCGCAACTGGAGCGCTGGCGCACCGTGCAGGAAAACGAGGAGCGCTACGGTGCCGAAGCCCGGGCGCGCTATGGCGATGAGGCTATCGATGCGGCAAACGAAGCGCTGCTGGACATGGACCCCGAGACATGGAACGACATGAAGGAACTTGAACGCGCTGTTCTGGGCCAGCTATCGATCGCCATGGGCGATGGCGATGCGGACGGAAGCGAGGCTCGCAAGCTTGTCGCGATGCATCGTCGTTGGATTGGTCTCAACTGGGGACACGAACCCCAAGACGAAGCATACCTGGGCCTCGCCCACGGCTATCTTGCCGATCAGCGCTTTGTTGACTACTACGACAAGCCCTGCGGCACCGGAGCCACGGCGTTTCTGGTCCAGGCCATCGAGTCGTCACTGGCCCGCGCATAGACCGCGGCGGCTTTGGGTATTTCAATCAAAACCTCAACCGATTGGAGACCTATGGTTACTGATCACGAGCTCGTGCTCTACGTTATGACCAGCTGCCCGTATTGCTTAAAGGTCAAGCGCTTTTTGGCCGATAACGGTGTGACCGTCCCCGAGCGTAATATCTCGACCGATTCCGATGCCGAGCAGACACTCATCGCCGTCGGCGGAAAACGCCAGGTTCCCTGCCTATTCATCGACGGCAAGCCACTCTACGAGTCGAGCGACATCATCGCATGGGTACAGAAGAACCTGCTCTAGTACGCGCATCCCGTCCGTCCAAGGCCCCACCCCATACGGCCTAAACATGTACACCAACATCCAAAGTCGACATTTTTCGACATCTTTGGATGCTGGTGTACAGTTTTTTGCAGAGGAAGTCATGGACGCTCTTAACCGGCTAATTGTTTGAGGCGACCTTTGGATTATGGCTGTTTGACGCCTCTGGAAAGGGCTTCCGAGAGGGCTGTGGTCAAAAAAGGGCAAATATGAGTACTGCTACCTGTTTAGTAGCAGCGATTTTGATCACTTCAGGACTATTCAACGTTCCATACGTCCGTAGACGAGGCTATTTCTCCTCATATGTTTAATAAAAGTAGCTCCTAATGGGAACAAATCTCATCAGGAGCTACTATTTATAGCAAAATAAATGCAACTATAATGGCAACAGTACTCATATTTGCCCTTTTTTGACCACGACCCTCCAGAATAGCCGCTGAGGACGACACTAAATGACATAATCCGGCACTTGGACGTTCTTATATGACTAGCCATTGAAGGACACCTAACGACTACTCCCATTCGCGACACACTGTGTCGCGAATTAAGCTGGTCCCATTATCGAAGGCCAGTGAGAGCTCCTGCCCAGAATCTCGATAGCTTAATAAAGCGCTCCCCTCCGGAAGTTCAATGAGCATCCAAATTCCAGGCTGAAAAGCAAAGGAGTATCGAAGCCGTCAATGCTCATTTCTTATCGAACACGCGGGTCAAAACAAGCTAATTAGCCTGATAAACTGTTTGTATTTTTGTCTACAAAACTGTATACAAAAAGAGTATCCGTTGACCTGTGCTCGACATTATGCCGATCGATAGGAGGCGCTATGGACGCTAAGCAACTCGAAAAGATGATCGGATTTGCCCCCGGAGAGTTGGAAAAGGCCGCGGAGGCATACGAAAAAGATGAGTGGCCGAAGGGTCGCACCATCAAGCTGGGAAGGCCGCCGATTTCTGACGAGCCAAGCGTTGTTTTATCCGCACGTGTGGGTGAATCGGTCCTTGAAGCCTTTGACGCAAAAGCAAAGCGCCATGGGCAAACACGCACGGAGCGACTCAGGGAGCTCATCACGCTTGATGCAATGATTGCCTAGTTACCCACCACACCCAAACATGTACACCAGCATCCAAAGTCGACATTTTTCGACATCTTTGGATGCTGCTGTACAGTTTTTTGCAGAGGTAGTCATTGGGGACGTTCTTAAATGACTAGTCGTTAAAGAACGTCCCCAATGACTAGCTAGTCGTGGAAGCGGGCTATGGGCGCAAGCGGCTGCTCGCGAAAGACGCGCTCGACGGCGGCGCGGTATTCGTCGACCTTTTTGGTCTTACGTACGAGCTTGTGAACGGTAGTGGGGTCGGTGAAGGCGCACTTGGCGTAGAACCACCACTCCTTCATACGAAAGACCGCGTTACCGCCAATCTCTTCTGCATAGGCAGCAAACAGCGTGTCATGGAAACGCCACAGCTCGGCTGTCGTGGCAGCAGGGCCGCCCTTAACCATGCGAGCCAGAGCGGGGTTCGCGAGCAGGCCGCGCCCCAGCATTACATGACGTGTGCCGGGATAGGCCTCCACCAGCGCATCCATGTCCTCAAGATCAAAAATATCGCCGTTGTATGCCACCGGAAACGGCGCACGTTCCAGCGTCTCGCCATAAAACTCTTTGCGCGGCGAGCCCGCATAACGGTCCTTCTGCACGCGCGGATGCACGATCAGCTCTGCCAGCGGCATGCGGCAATACAAATCGAGCACGCGCTCGTATTCGTCGTCGCTCTCCAACCCCAACCTGGTCTTGACCGATACCGGCAGCGGAGAGCGCTCACACACGTCACTCAAGAACACCTCAAGCTCATCCAAGTTGCGCAAAAAGCCCGATCCTTTACCCTTGGCAACAACCGTACCCGAGGGGCAGCCAAGGTTGAGATTGACCTCACGGTATCCCATGTCGGCGAGCACCTGTGCCGCCCACACAAACTCGTCCGCATTCTTGGACATCAGCTGAGGCACTACGTTGAGCCCCTGGTTATTGGCAGGATCGATCTCCTTAAACGCCTTGCCGCCAAAGCGGTTTCCCACCCGCGGCGGCGGCAAAAACGGCGTGTAATAGCAATCGAGTGCACCGAAGCACTCCGCATGCACGCGACGGAACACATGCCCAGTAATCCCCTCCATAGGGGCCAACGATAGAATCATCAACATCTACTCTCAGATCAATGCGGCAAAGGGACTGCCCCTTTGTCACATGCATTATGCCTTGTCCTTGAGGCGACCCACAAGGCGGAGGCAGTTACTTGATGCCAACCAGCCCTCCAGCCGTCCCTGTGCAATGAAGGTGAACGGTGTCCACGAACAGCAAATGGGGCCGCTTCACAGCGGCTCCCTCGCTCGCCACTTTTCCTTAGATAACGGCTTCATGCTCTAAAAGATGGCGCCCACGATCAAGCGATCACCAACAGCACGCTGTTGACCGCTATGTATGAACAACAGACACCCTCCACTCATCTATACTCAAGAGCGTGTGCGCATCGCCCAAAAACGATGAGAGTCGAGGCCC
>CABUWR010000095.1 GCA_902495265.1 uncultured Collinsella sp.
CAGGCAGATGCCGAGCAGCGGAGTTCCAGCGGCAACGGCGTCGAGCACAGCCGCCTCCTCGCCGCTCTGGCGCATAAAGGCAATCGCATCGTAGAACGCACCCACGCCCGGGATGACCAGGCCGTCGGCGTTGCAGATCTGCTCCGGATCGTCCGACGTGCAGGCGGCGGCACCGGCGCGCACAAGCCCGCGCACAACGCTCGACAAGTTGCCCTTGTGGTAGTCGACCACCACGATCTTCGGTTCGCCCACGCGACCCTCCCTTATCTCATCGTCCAAAACCACCACGAAGGTGCCTGTCCCCTTTGTGGTGGCTTTACCCTTGTGACGGTTACAGTGAGCCCTTGGTGCTGGGGATGCCTTGCACGCGGGGATCGAGCTCGCAGGCGTGACGCATCGTGCGGCCCACGGCCTTAAAGGCCGCCTCGATAATGTGATGCGAGTTACCGCCCGCCAGCTCGCGCACGTGCAGCGTGAGCTTGGCGTCGCGCGCAAAGGCGTAGAAGAACTCGACGGCCAGCTCGGTATCAAAGGTGCCCACGCGCTCGGTCGGCACGGGCAGCTCGCAGTAGGCCTGCCCGCGGCCCGAAATATCAACGGCAGCCATCACAAGCGTCTCGTCCATGGCGATCGCCGCGTCGGCAAAGCGCGTAATGCCCGCCTTGTCACCCAGCGCCTGGCAGAACGCCTCGCCCAGCACAATGCCCGTATCCTCGACGGTGTGGTGCGCGTCGACTTCCACGTCGCCCACCGCGTGCACCGTCAGATCGAACAAACCATGGCGGCCAAAGGCGTTGAGCATGTGGTCGAAAAACGGCACGCCGGTCGAGATATCGCACACGCCGCATCCGTCCAGGTCGAGCTTGACGACAATGTCGGTCTCGCCCGTCTTGCGGGTCACCTCGGCATAACGGCCCATCTACATCTCCTCCTTCACCAGCGCGGCAAACGCAGCCAGCACCTCGTCGTTTTCCTGCGGGGTGCCCACGGTAATGCGCAGACAGTCCTCAAGCCCCGGCGCATAGCTAAAGTCGCGCACCAAAATCGAATACTCGTCGCGCAGACGCTCGCGCACGCGCGTGGCATGTGGCGTGCGTACGAGCACAAAGTTCGCCGCGCTCGGCCATGCCTCCACGGGCAAGCCCTCGGCAGCCATCACACGCAGAACGGCTAGCTCGCGCTCGCGTTCGGATGCGACCTGCGCCACCACGGGCGCATAGGCATCACGGGCACGCACGCAGGCAAGGGCGGTTGCCTGGCTCAGCACGTTGACCGAATAGATCTGGCGAATCGCCGCGAACACGTCGATGACCTCGGGCGCCGCGATCACGTAGCCCAGGCGCGCGCCGGCGGCGCCAAACGCCTTGGACAGCGTATGCAAAATCACCAGGTTGGGATGCTCGGCGATAAGTCCCTGCGCCGTGGTGGCCGCGCCAAACGAATCGTCGGCAAACTCAACGTAGGCTTCGTCGACCATGACCATGCCGGGGCACGCATCGCACAGCGCCGCGACAAATTCGAGCGGCGCCACGTCGCCCGTGGGATTGTTGGGCGAGGTCACGATGGCCAGGTTGCACTCGGGCGCGGCCGCGAGCACAGCAGCTTGGTCGAGCTCAAAGCTCGCCGGATCGCGCCACACGTCGCGCACCTCGGTCTGACAGAGCGACGCAAAGAACGCATACTCGCTAAAGCACGGCGGGCAGTTGAGCAGGGTCCGCCCCGCACCGCCAAACGCCAGCAGATAGTTATAGAGCAGCTCGTCGCCGCCGTTGCCCACGCAGATGTTCTCGCGCGTCACGCCATGCCAGGCAGCAAGCTCGTCGCGCAGGTCGTTGGACATGGGATCGGGATAGCGGTTGAGCGGTGTAGCAGCCAGGGCGGCGTCGGCCGCCTCGCGCACGCCGGCCGGCACGGGATAGGTGTTCTCGTTGGCCGAAAGGTTGATGCGCGTGGGCGTAAAGTTGGGATCGTAGGGCTCAATGCCGGCCAAGTAAGGCTGGACGAGCTCCTTCATGCGAGACGTCAGCTCGGCCATATTAGGCCTCCTCGCCGGTCGCGCCAGCGGCACCGCCCGCAGCCGCCGTCAGGTCCACGCCCTCGGCAACCGTCGCCACGGCGTCGCCCGGCCAGGCGACCTTGGTTAGGTCGGCCGCGGCCAGCGACGCGGCGCTCACGGCATCCTCGCCCTGCTCCAACACGCGGCGACGCAGTGCGGCCGAAAGCGCGTGCGCCCACAGGCCCTCGGCCTCGGCCAGGCGTTGCGTAGCGGGAGCGTCGGAGAGCAGGCCCTCGGGCGTATAGCAAATGACACTCGAGCGCTTAACGAACTCTTCGACCGAAAGCGGGTTGGAGAACATGGCCGTGCCGCCGGTCGGCAGCGTGTGGTTGGGGCCGGCAACATAATCGCCGAGCGGCTCGGAGCTCCAAGCGCCCACAAAGATGGCACCGGCGTTGCGAATACCGCCAAGTAGGCCCATCGCATCCTTGCAGTGCAGCTCCAGGTGCTCGGGCGCCACGGTGTTCACCGCCTCGACGGCAGCGGCCATGTCGGCGGCCACCACGATGGTGCCCTCGTTATCGAGTGAGGCACGCGTGATCTCGGCACGCGGGGACTGCGTCACTAGAATGTCGATGCCCGCCTCGACCTCGCGCGCAAACTGCTCGTCGCAGGTCACCAGATAGCAGGCTGCCAGCGGATCGTGCTCGGCCTGGGCCATCAGGTCGGCAGCGACCACCATGGGCTTGGCCGTGGCATCGGCCAGCACGCAGACCTCGGAGGGGCCGGCAACCATGTCGATACCCACGTCGCCCGAGACAATCTGCTTGGCCGCGGCAACAAAGGCGTTGCCCGGACCGGTGATCTTGTCGACGCGCGGAATGGTCTCGGTACCGTACGCCAGCGCGGCCACGGCCTGAGCGCCGCCCACCATATAGATTTCGTCCACACCGCCGAGCTTTGCCGCGGCGAGCGTGTAGGGGCTGATGAGGCCGTCCTTTTGCGGCGGTGTCACCATGACCACGCGCTTGACGCCGGCAACCTTGGCGGGAATGGCGTTCATGAGCACCGTGGAGGGATACTGCGCGCGACCGCCCGGCACATAGATGCCAGCCGCCGCGAGCGGGGTCACCTTAACGCCGAGCATCGTGCCGTCCGGGCGCGTGGTAAACCAGCTCTGCTCGACCTCGCGCTGGTGGAACTCGCGAATCTGGCGTGCAGCCTTTTCGAGCGCCGCGACAAAAGCGGGATCGAGGCCCTCGAGCGCGGCATCGATCTGCTCTTGCGGCAGACGGAAGCTCTGCAGCTCAACGCCGTCAAAGCGCTGACAATAGTCGCGCACCGCGGCATCGCCGTTGGCACGCACGTTGGCCACGATATCGCGGGCGGCGTCGACGATGTTTTGCGGCAGCACGCCCTTACGGTTGAGCTGGTTGGTAACGAGGCGCTCACCGGGAGCAAGCTTGATGGTCTTCATATCGGTATCCCCTATCGGTCGAGGTTTTTGTTCAAAAAACGAGAGACCGGGCGACGGCGCCAGTCGGCCCGCAGCCCGGACGTTGGGGCGCCCGTGCGTGCTCGCGCTATTGTGCCGAGCCCGCAACGGGCTCAAAATGCTTGTCCTTCACGGCTGCCGCCAAGCGATCTGCCAGATTGCGCACGCGCGGATCCAGACGTGCGGCACCCGGATTGACAAAGAAGCGGGCCGTGCAGTCCATAATGCGACCAGTAATAACGAGGTCGTTATCGCGCAGCGTGGCGCCCGTGGCGGTAATGTCCACGATACGGTCGGTCATGCCGACAATGGGGCCCAGCTCGATGTTGCCGTGCAGCGAGACGATGTCGGCGTTCACGCCGCGTTCGGCATACCAAGCGCTCGCGATGCGCGGGTACTTGGTGGCCACGCGAAGAGAACCGCGACGGGCATAGTTGCGCTCGACCTGGCCAGCGCGCCACGCGGGCTCCGCCTCGATAAACGTGCACAGGCCGTAGCCCAGGTCGACCAGCTGCAGCAAGTTGAGGTCTGCCTCGATAAGCGAGTCCCAGCCGCAGATGCCGCAGTCGGCACCGCCGCAGCCCACAAAGGCGGGCGCGTCGCTGGGACGCACGATGACAAATTCGATATCGCCGATCGTGCCCTCACCAGCACGCGTGTCGCGGCCGCGCACGATGAGGTGACGGCCGGGGTCGCGCAGCTCAGAGACGTCCAAGCCCGCGGCCTCGAGCACGTCGAGCGTGTCGGCCTTGAGCGAGCCCTTGGGCACGGCGATGCGCAGTGGACCCTCGGCGCCGCGGCCCACGGCATGGTCACCATCGGAAGCAGCGTCCTCGGCCGAGGTATGCGCGGCCTCCAGACGCTCGAGCGAAAAGGCAAAACCCGCCGCCGGCACCTCGATGCCGTCGCCAAATGCGCCAGTAAAGATGGAGTCGTAGCGTCCGCCTGAACCGACCGGATCGGGCAGGCCACCGGCATAGGCCTTAAAGACCAGGCCCGTGTAGTAATCAAACGAGTTCATGATGGAGAAGTCGAAGGACAGCACCCGGGCGTCCTCGGGAGCCAGGCCATCGACCAGGGCACGCAGCTCGCGCGTGAGCGGCGCAACAATGCCCGCCGCCGCCAGCAGCGCGTCGACGCGGTCGAGCACCTCGGCACCACCGTGCAGGCGCGGCAGCTCGCTAATGGCGACCTTAACGGCCTCGGACTCTGCGCTTTCCGCCACGCGGGCATCGAGGCCCACGAAGTCGTTGGCGTGCACGCAGCGCAGCGCCTCGGCAGCCAGCTCGCGATCTTCGCACGCCGCAAGCAGTTCCTTAAACGGACGCACACTGCCCGCGATAATGCGCGCACCGGGAAGTGCCAGTTTGCGCACGGCCTCGGCGACCAGTGAGACAATCTCGACATCGCCCGCGGTGTCGCCCGCGCCGATGAGCTCAAAACCTAGTTGCGTAAACTGACGCGAGCCGCCGGCATTGCGCTGACACTCGCGAACCACCGGCGCCTCATAGCGCAGGCGCAGCGGCAGATCGGCCGCACGCATGCGAGTCGAAACCAGGCGAACAATCGGCAGCGTGTTGTCGGGACGGACCACCAGCAGGCGGCCGTCGTCATCAAAGAGCTTAAACGGCGTGTCCGCAATGCGGCCGCCCTCCTCGAGCGAGCCCTTGTCCTCGAGCAGCGGCGTCTCGACCGGAAGGTAATGATGCTCCCTAAAGCAGCCCTTCACCGCACATGCAATCTCCTCGCGCGCCTGAGCCTCCTCGGGCAATATGTCCCGGAATCCCCACGGTGTGGCCGTCATCTGGTGAGCCTCCTCATGCTGTGTTTCATATAGAACAGAAGACCGGCATAGCTCCGCCGGTCTTCTGGGTACTTTAGCATACTAGAGTGTTTGCGGGGAGAATCGTCCTTCTCGGCTCACACCGTATTCATTTGGAAACATAGGAGCGGATTGCCCGCGGCCCCGCTCGCCCAGCGGAAGAGTTTACGGACGAGGGCGGGGCCGGGGTGCTTGGTTTTGGAAGTGGGCTTCGCGAACTTCCAAAACCAAGCACCCCGGCCCCGCCCCGGCAATGTAATCTTGGCTGACCAAAGGAAGATGCGCAGCCCCAAGGCCGCAACAGCCAAGTCCCCATTACATTAAAAATTATCAGCCCCCGCATATCGAAACGGTCGAGAGGGCCTGCTCCGGGCGGGTTGCCTTGCTCCGGGAAGTTCGCGAAGCCCACTTCCCGGAGCAAGGCAACCCG
>CABUWR010000096.1 GCA_902495265.1 uncultured Collinsella sp.
GCCTGGACATCGCCGCGCTCATCGTCAGCATCGCCCTCATCGCCATCGGCTTCCTGTTCTAGTTCACCACCGACAGCAACCGTCCAACGCAAAAGGCCTCGGCTCGCACCAAACGAGCCGAGGCCTTTACTGTTTCACCAGATAAAACCTACCAAAATAAACCTGTCCCTTTTTGGCGGGTCGGAAGCTAGAGGCGGTAGGGGACGCCGCTGCGGATGATGGATTCGCGCACCAGGACATCCATGGCGTCGAGGGTGATCTCGGGCATCTCTCGGTACTTTTGCAGCACCGATAGCTCGGTGCAGGCCAGAATGACGCGGTCGCAGCCGCTACGGGCGAACTCCCACATCACGCGGTCGAACTTATCCATATCGGGCTCACGTCCGGCCTTCACATCATCGTAGATAAGCGACATCACATCGTTCTGACGTTTCTCGCTGGGATAGACGACCTCAACACCCGCAGCCTTACATTCGCGGCCGTAGACACCCGCGCCCACGGTTCCGTCGGTGCCCATGATGCCAATCTTGTGCACCGGCTCGGCCGGCATACTCAGGTTGGGGTCGAACTCGCACTCCCCCATCACCGCACCGGCCAGAGCATAGCGCACCGACTCACGCGGCATGTGGATAATCGGCACCTTCGTAAACGACTGGATCTGGTCGTAGAAGTAGTGCGACGTGTTGCAGGGAATGGCAATGTGCGCACAGCCCAGCGACTCGAGTGCCTGGGCACACTCTTTCATGGTCGCCAGCAGCTTGGCATGCTCGCCGGTCTTAATGGCCAACGTGCGGTCGGGCATGGTCGACTTGGAGAGCACCACCATGTCGATATGTTCCTGATCGCAGGCAGCAGCCGTATGACGCACCACCTGGTCGTAGTAATACGACGTGGCCTCGGCGCCCATGCCGCCGATAACTCCCAGCTTTTCCATCGCCGCCTCCTTGATGACGCTTGCGCAATTGCGCGTATCATACCCGCGCCCGCCCGATGCAAACCGGACGGGCGCCGCGCTCATCTACTTGTAATACGTCTTGAACAGCTTAAAGTGGCGCAGCTTGGTGTGCCACATGCGCAGCCAGCGGTTAAAGACAAAGTCGCCCTTCATAAACGAAGGGTCGGCGCCCTTGCCTTCCTTGTCCAGGCGATGCACCTTAGCGCGCAGCTCGGGATCCTTGACGTACTTGTCGACGACGCCCATGGGGACGACCATCCACAGGGCCTCGTCCTGAGCCGTCACAAACTCCGGCTCAAACGGACGGTTGAACACATACTCGTCCACCACATACTTGGCAACGTTAAAGCCGCTGTTGGTAACGTAGTAGTTGCTGCGGCCCTGGCGCGTGTTGAAATCGAAGAACTTAAACGAGCCGTCGCGCTCGTCGTACTTAACGTCAAAGTTGGAATAGCCCACAAAGTGAAGGTCCTCGAGCAACTTGCGCACGCCGCCCATGAGCTCGTCGTTGGGCTCGGTAATGATACAGGCATGGTTGCCGACACCGTGGGGCTGATGCTCCTCGAGCAGCACATGGCCCAGGCACATCATGCGCACCTTGCCGTTGCGGTCGGAATAGCTGGTGAGCACGCGCATGTACTCGTCGTTGCCGGGCACGCGATCCTGCAAGATCAGGTCGTCGGTGTAGCCGCTGGCATACGAATCGCGAATGACCTGTTCCAGCTCGGCGCGGTCGGCAATCTCATAGGCCTTCTTCTGGCCCTCGAACTCATGCTGCCACCACATGATGCCGTCAGAAGGCTTCAGAATCATCGGGTAAGGAAAATCGATCTGGTCGAGCACTTCGGCAGGCGCCTCACCCTGGGCATTAAGCATCGCCTTGGTAAAGGTAAACGTGTGCGGATAGGGCACGCCATGCTTCTCGCACAGCTCGTAGAAGATCTCCTTCTTCTGGCACTGCTCGAGCATGCTGTAGGGCGCGTAGGGAGCGACGATGTTATCCGCCAGCTCATGAGCATCTTTGGCTTGAGCCACGAGAGCGACATAGTTGTCGCCACAACCCACAAGGACAATCGTCTTGTCGGCATGCGCTTGGGCAATGCCGTTGACGGTTTTGAGCATCACGGGCATGGTGTCGATATCCACGTTGGGCGTGTAGTCGATAATCTGGCTGCGGTACGCGGGACCCGTCTGATACTTGCCAAAGACCAGACTCTTGACCTGGTACTCCTCGTAGAAGGCGCGCGCCACCGAATAGGCGTTGATGTCGCCACCAAGCAGCACGGGAATGAACTCGCGCTCTGTAAATTGCAATGCCATGGAAACTTCCTATCATGAACTGCCCACACAACGGGCGGTCTTTGCGCAACTGATTTATTCTAGCGTGCCAAGCCGCCGGCGCCCAAAGCTCCACCGTATCTATGGCAATCGACGTAATCGTCCAGCACGAAGGCCAGCACGAAGACGGCGCTCACCGTTGTATGACAATGGGCAATGAACCTACCATTGTTGTAGGATTCAGCGTATTGACATCCTCAAACGAAAGGCGCACACGTGCCCCAAGACCATCCGACCGATAATCCCATCCTCAATGCCGCGAAGCGCGAGCTGGCGGAACGTGCGAAAGCGACCGCTCCCCTGTGCATGGCAAACGACGCCTACAACGGACCCGCCCGCATCGTCTCGATCAACACGTCGGCGCACAAGGGCACGCGCAAGTCGCCCGTCGCCGATGGACACGACACCGTTATAGAGCAATTTGGCCTCGCCACCGATGCGCACGCCGGGCATTGGCACCGCCAGGTCTCTTTTTTAGCCGCGGAGTCCATCCAGACGGCGCAGGCACGCGGGCTCGACGTACACGAGGCCGACTTTGGCGAGAACTTCACAACCCAGGGCATCAACCTGCTCTCGCTCCCCCTGGGAACGCAGCTCAAGATTGGCAACGATGTCCTGGTCGAAATCAGTCAGATCGGCAAGGTCTGCCACACCCGCTGTGCCATCTACTATCTCGCCGGCGACTGTATCTTTCCCCACGAGGGCGTTTTTGGCGTGGTACTAAAGGGCGGAGAGGTCCATACCGGCGACGATATCCGGGTAGTCAAACTCGGCGACGGCACCTGTTCGTTCACCCCCGCCGAGGCCCTCGAAGAGATTGAGCGGGCTCGCCAGAAGGGCACGCTGTAGTTATAAAACCCCACGTTGAGATGGCTTTTACAGCCCAAAACTCCTCTCAAACAGGGCTCTGTAACGTTAAAGTTGAACTCTATGGTTTCTCAACAATTCATCATAACTGCAGGTCAAAGCCAAAGCCTCAAGTTCAACTTGACCCTTTGGGACCTTTAAGGTTCAAGTTGAGGTCGAAAGCAGTAGTAGAATACCGTTCGAACCATAACCTACGATTGATTGCAGAGGGACTGGATGCAGCATTCGAATCATCGCACCGCAGCGCTCATTGCGTCGAAGCCGGCTCGTATCATCACGAGCGCCGCGCTCGCCGTTGCGCTGACGGCCACGCCGATGCTCTCCCCCGTTGCGGCGTATGCCGCCTCGCAGGCAACGCAGGACCAGCTTTCCGCAGCCCAGCAGAAGATCGAAGCCGCTACGAGCGCCTACAACGACGCCCGCACCAAGCTCGATGACCTGCAAAAGCAGATTGACTCCAATGAGGCAAGCATCGAGGAAATCGAGGCTAAGCTTCCCGAGCAGCAGGCCAAGGCAAGCTCCGCCATGCGCGATCTGTACAAGTACCAGAAGGGCACTAACCCCATCGTGAGCTTCCTGGTCAACGCGCAGAGCCTGGGTGAGTTCATCACGACCTGCAAATACACCAACCAGATCACGAGCTCAAGCGTCAACGAGATCGAAGAGCTCAATAATATGCAAACCGAACTCGAGCAGAACAAGGCCGAGCTCCAGCAGGCCAAGTCACAGCTTGAGGCAGAGCAGAAAAACGCCGAGGATGCGCTGGCGCAGGCCCAGCAGCTCCGCAGCGAGGCACAGGCAAAAGCCGAGCAGGAAAATGCCGCCGAGCTTGCCAAGCTTGAGGCCGATAAGGCCGCTGCCGCCGAAAAGCTCTCGGGCGAGGGCGTAAGCGGCAGCAATTCCAGCAGCCAGGCCACCAACACCAACACCACCATCGACACCACGGTGAACAACACCAATACCGGTAGCTCCGATTACGATTCGTTCATTAATGAGTGGACGAGCCGCATCGACAATTATCTCGCCGGCTCCCCCATGGCAGGCCAGGGCTATAACTTTGCCGTCGCCGCTTGGAATACCGGTGTCGACCCCCGTTGGTCCCCCGCCATCGCCTGCATCGAGAGCACCAAGGGTGCTTATTGCGCCAATTCTTACAACGCCTGGGGCTGGAGTGCACGTGGCGGCGGTTGGCGCAGCTTTGGCAGCTGGAGCGAGGGCATCTCCGCTCACGTTGCCTATCTGGGCGCCAACTACGGCTCCACCCTTACCCCGGCAGCAGCCAAAAAGTACTGCCCGCCCACGTGGCAGGACTGGTACAACAAAGTCGCCGCTCAGATGAACCGCATCTAAGTGCAACTGCAAAGGGCCCCAATGGGGCCCTTTTCTTTTAGGTAGCGGAGGTATCGACGACGCCGGTCGCATTGGCAACCGCGACTATGACGATCATACATAGGAGCAGCACACCCAATGCCTTGAACCAGAGTTTCGCGAGTTTCTTGCCGCGATAGCTGTCGAGCAGCGCGAATCGCCGACGAAGACGACGCTTGTCGAACAGCGCAAAATGCATAAGCACCATAAGGCCATCGACAAAGAAAAAATACTCGATTATGAGAAGCCACGTCGGGTAGCTTTGGTTTGCTCCCGTGGGGTGAAAGACGGCAAAGTGGCTACCGGCAAAGAACACAAGCAGCGAGAAGCAGACGAGCGTATTCCAAATGCGCCCCAGAGACTCCGGAACGCGAGAGAGCAGACCGCATGCAGCGGAGGCGGCAGGGCCAGGAAGCCCTGCGGGTTTCTGGAGCCCTTGGGACGCCAACACTGTCTCCGAGTCTGGAGTACGGACAGGCGCAGGCGCAGGAGGCCGCACGGGGCGACTCAGATCGTATGCCGCGCGCGTCGCCCGTCCCAACGCTTCCGCGCTCGCAAAACGTTTGGTCGGGTCAAGCGCCATCGACATGCAGATGACATCGGCAAGTGGAGTGGGAATGCCGCGCGCCTCGCATTGCTCGCGCATGTCGAGCCCTGGTTTAGGGTCGACTCCCGTCAAGCAGAAGAACAACAGGGCGCCAAGTGCGTAGACGTCGCTGCGCACACTCGTCTGCCCAAACCCATACTGCTCGGGCGGCGCATAGGGTCGCGTGCCAAACTTGACGGTGTCGGCATCGGCGCCATCGCGCCATACGCGCGCGATCCCCAGGTCGATAATCACCAGCGATGAAAATGTCAGGCCGTCATCAGGCGTATAGTTGGCACCTGTCACGATGATATTCGACGGCTTGAGGTCACGATGGATCACCGGCGCCGACGTCTCCCCCGCCATTGCAAAACCGGCATGGAGCTCGCCCACGGCGTCGCAAAGGACAGGATACAATTCATGCGCATAATCGGGGGTGGCTCCCAGACGGTACACCAGCGCCCCGAGCGTCTCCCCTTCGATGTATTCCATAACCACGTTGAGCTCGTCGCCCACACGACGACAATCGACGATTCTGGGCAGGTGCTCAAAACGCCTGCCTGCCCGCTGAGCGGCAAACAGACGCTCGTATGCCCCGCCGATTTGAGCCGAAGC